>JAGBVS010000122.1 GCA_017630195.1 Bacteroidales bacterium
CGCGGAGGTCCACCTCTTCCCATTCCGAACAGAGAAGTTAAGCCCCGCAGCGCCGATGATACTGCATCAACTTGTGGGAAAGTAGGTCGTCGCCACCCCTATAACGGAAGCCTCAGCATGAAGCTGGGGCTTTTCTGTTTTTATGCGCATCCATCCTACCCCCCCTCGCCCACCCGCATATCTCTCGTATCTGCACGTATCCTCAACATCCTCAGCTTCCTCAATACCCTCAGGTCCCTTAATCCCCCCCCATGAAACCACAGATTGCGCAGATTTCACAGATTGCGCAGATTTCACAGATTTCACGGATTGCACAGATTTCACAGATTTCACTGATTGTGCAGATTTTTGTGACGGAAAAATATTCTTATACGATATAGGGAATTTGCAATATTGCAGGTCTCTCGCAGAGGCGCAGAGTGCCGCGGAGGAAATATCTGCGGCTCTCAGCGACTCTGCGAGAAGAAAAGGCGCTGAGGCATACTTGGTGACCAATGCCTATTTGTTGCGGCTTGATGCACATCGCAGCTGCGTTAGGGATTGGAGCGGCATCCTTTCGCAGCGCAGCGAAGAAAGATATAGCGGAAAGCCCGACGGCGTAGCCGGAACGCCCAGATGAAGGATTAAAGATAAAAGTCTAATGACTAAAGTTTTTTAACGCATAATTATAAGTTAATACTTCAGAGTTTATAGAATTTCTAATTATTTTTAATTTTTCTCTTGACTTGTAATAAATATTATTAATATTTGAGGTTAGTTTTGATGGTAGAGTTGAATTATTTACACGTTGAATTTGCAGAGTAAAATCAAATAATAACTTAAAACGTCGCTTATATATCTATAAACGACGTTTTGTGTTAAATAATCTTTTACTTAATGATGCTAACTATGATTCTGTTTATTTTACTAAAATGTAATAAAAACTTTTTGGTAAATAAATATTTTCAATTTCGATAGCCTCTTTGAAAAGAGGTGCTATTTCTTCATCGGTGAAACCCGCTATGCCGCAGCCAATTCTTGTTACCAAAAACTTTAATTCAGTGTGAGATTTAGCAAAATCTATAAACTCATCAACGTATGGTTTTATTACATTAACACCGCCATGCATTGTTGGAATTGCATAACTTTGACCTTGCAGTCCGACACCTTGTCCCCAAATTGCTCCAAATTTGTTGTATGCAACACGAGCTGCGCCTCCGCCGTGCATGCCGTCAAGATTGCTTCCGAAGACAAATATTTCGTTTGGTTTTAAATTGTTGATAATATCAGCAGATATTCTTTTTTCTGTATTCATACTATTTTCAAATTTTTCAACAATATCTATAAATTCAAAAGGTATGAATCTTTTGACATCTTCCATTATAGAATCTGGAATGCCATAATAAGCAGCGGCAATTCCTCCAGTTATTGCGCCGATGGTGTCGCTATCTCCACCAAGTGAAATGCCTAATCGTATTGCGGATTCGTAATCGTGGCTTTCTAAAAATGCTATGATAGCCTCAGGACAAGTTTCTTGGCAAGTCTCATTAAATTTATAGACACGTCTTATTTCATCGCATGTGCGACTTAAATCGTAACCAAAATTATTTTCAATATATTCTTTGATTATCGCTTTAGTGCTGCCTGTTTTGGCTAAATATATTGCTGCTGCAACACTTTGCGCTCCTTTGATTCCTTCTGGGTGATTGTGCGTAACTTCAGCACTTTGTTTTGCTAATAATAACGCTTCATCGAGTGATTGTGCATAAAAGCCGCATGGACTGACACGCATTGCGGAACCATTGCCGAAGCTATTGTATGGTGATGATAATTCTTTTGATAACAACCATCTTAAAAACATACCTCCGTAACCTCTATTAGGATATTTTCGTCCCCATTCTCTTAAATATAAAGCCAAGTGTCTGTCTGTTTGACGTTTGTTTGTTACCCAATCAGCAACTGCTATTGTCATGACACTGTCGTCGGTGAAAAAGCATTTGTCATTTAAAAATTCAAAATCTGTTGAACGATAGTTGTTAAATTCAAAACGTGAGCCAACAATGTCTCCAATGATGGCTCCAATAATTCCTTTGTTATTCATGTTATTATATTTTAAAATTCTAATCTGAAACCTTTACTTTTTAATTCTGCGTATTTCTCTGCATTGAAGCGATACATTATCGGAACACGTCGTGATGCGTCTTTTGCACGTTCTTCTACTTCTGAAAGTATGCCTAATTTTGTTATTTTATTATAGAAATTACGTCTGTCAAATTTGACTTCTAAAATTGCTTCGTATAAGTTTTGTAGTTCTGACATCTTAAATACTTCTGGCAATAATTCAAAACCGATTGGTTCGAAGCAGATTCTTTCTTTCAGAACTTTCAATGCCTTACGAAATATAAGTTCGTGGTCGAAAGCTAATGAAGGGATTTCGTCTAATGAAAACCATTGAGCTTCCTCTGCATCATCGCCGCCTTTCACTTCTGATAAGCTTACCAATGCGTAATGCGCAACGGTGATGACTCTTTCTCTTGGGTCTCTTTTAACATCTGTAAATGTGTAGAATTGCTCTACGGTGACGTCTTTCAAACCAGTTTCTTCTTCTAATTCACGGCGAGCGCATTGTTCTGCTGTCTCGTCCATATTCATAAAACCGCCTGGAAACGCCCATTTGCCTTTGTAAGGGTCTATGCCGCGTTGAATCAATAATACCTTGATGTTTATTCCATCAAAACCGAAAATGACGCAGTCGGCAGTGACTGCAGGATGAGGATATTTGTAACAATATTTTAACTCAGAACCTTGGCCATTGGCTGTTGGCTTTTGAACTTTTTCTGATAAGGTCTCTTTCATATTTTATTGCGTTAATTTTGCGCAAAAATAAGAAGAAATTTTTAATTATCAAGAAAAATGTGTAAAAAATACGCAAAAAATATTTGTACCTTTTAAAACAATTTTCTTTTATCTTTGTTATTATTAAAAATGTATCATTATGAAAAATTATATTATTGAATCTCTTATCATTGCTATCTCATTATTTCTAATGGGCTTATTTTTGAAAAATGGTCTTGACGGCTTTTCTAATAAAGATCGTGTCGTAAATGTTAAAGGTCTCGCTGAGATGGAAGTGAAGGCTAATAAAGTAACGTGGCCATTGATGTATAAGGAAATTGGCAATGACCTTACATTTTTATATAACAAGATAAATTCTTCTAATAAGACGATTGTTGATTTTTTGAAAGAAAATGGCCTCGATGAAAACGAGATTACAATAAATGCTCCAGAAATCGTTGATATGAATGCGGAACGTTATTCTTCAAATCAAAGCAATTATCGTTATAATGTTACGCAAGTGATTACTGTAGCTTCTTCTAAGGTTGATTTGGTGCGCCGTCTTATCAACGAACAAAGTGAATTGTTGAAACAAGGCATCGCTATTACTGGCGGCGATTATATGTATCGAGTGAAATATGAATATAGCGACTTGAATTCTATTAA
>JAGBVS010000123.1 GCA_017630195.1 Bacteroidales bacterium
CAGTAGCTTTCGAACTTTTAGGTAAAGCACGCGACTTGGCTGACTCACTCGGCGAAAAAGTAGTTGCAATGTTACTCGGTTACAACGTAAAAGACCAAGCACAGAAACTCATCGAGATGGGTGCTGACGAAGTCCTCGTTGTCGACTGTCCAGAGTTGAAAGACTATATCACAGAGCAATACTCACAAGCAGCATATCAAATCATCACAGAATTCAAACCAACAATCGTTCTTTACGGTGCTACTACAATCGGTCGTGACCTCGCTCCACGTCTCGCAGCAAGATTGAACACAGGTCTCACAGCAGACTGTACAAAACTCGAAGTTGCAGACACAGAAGCAGGCGACAAGCAATTCCGTATGACACGTCCAGCATTCGGCGGTAACTTGATGGCTACTATCGTATGTCCAAACAACCGTCCACAGATGTCAACAGTACGTCCAGGCGTTATGCAGAAACGTCAACGTGAAGAAGGCAGAGCAGGCGTTGTCACAATGTTTGCACCTAAGTTCGACACAGCACGTTTCAAAGTTAAGCTCGTAAACACAGAGATGAAATGCTCATGCAACGACGACATCGCCGACGCTAAGATTTTGGTATCAGGCGGTCGTGGTGTGAAGAACGCAGAAGGCTTTGACAAGTTACAAGCATTGGCAGACACATTAGGCGGCATGGTAGCATCATCACGTGCTATGGTTGACGCTGGCGTTGTCGGACACAACATTCAAGTAGGTCAGACAGGTAAGACTGTACGTCCTGAGTTGTATGTAGCATGCGGTATCTCTGGCGCTATCCAACACTTAGCAGGTATGGAAGAATCAGGTTTCATCATCGCTATCAACAAAGACAAGTACGCACCAATCTTCAGCGCTGCTGACTTAGGCATCGTTGGTGACTTACACAAGATTGTTCCAATGTTGAACGAAAGAATCAAGAAAGAGATTGAGAAATAATTTCGATTTCTATTCTGTATTAAAAAAAATAATTATTTTTGCATATAAATCGGTAACCGACGAAAGACTGATTGAGCGAAGTAGTCGGTTATCGATTTTTATTTTATGACAGTATATTCTGTTATAGCATATTCTATACACTCACCGTTTTTGATATAACCAACAGTAAGTTTTGCCATTCCAGTTCTTGGAATATTAGCGAGCAAATTTGCTATCTCGATAAACTTCATCCTCTTTGTTTGTCTTCCAGACTTTGGTGGTAAATGTATTTCTAATATGGTGGCATTACGAATTACTTGTGGTAATTTAATTGCCAGTTTTGTAGCCTGCTTAGAAATTGCCGCTTGAAAAGCAGTCTCTTCAATAGATTTATCTGTGACTTTTACATCACAATCTAATGCTTTGCAATAAAACGATTTGTCTTGATATTGATATAAATGTTCTTTAATAAATCGTCTTCGTTCTTGTCTAGTATCAGGAATTTTCATAAGATTTTGGTTAAATGTTCTCATCCACAAAACTACAACCATCTCATCCCTTTGTCAAGCGTTTGCAAAGTAAATATTCCGGTTTTAACAATTTTTAACATAAAATCATGGAAATATTAAGAAATGATGTTAAGGATTTTTAACCATTGATCTAAGGCTGTTGGCTGTTGAACTTTTTGAAGTCAACAAGACCACAAGACTACAAGACCACAAGTAAGAAGAATCGAATCTTTGTTCTTAGTGGAAATCTCTGCCGCCTTGGAGAAATCGCGTTTTTAGTTAGGAATGGATGTAGAGACGTATCAATTACACCATAAAAAATAAACAATATGTAATTGCTGCGCCTCAAGAATCCAAATTTCTAAAAAATAAAAAGTTTTCTGATAGATAAATCTGCTGGTAGAGTTTTTATGAGAAATGAGGAACTATTGTTGTCAATAAAAGTATATAATAGATAATTGTAAATTAAAAGTTTATTTGAACATATTTAACTTCTTGTTGTTATATGTCATGAAATTTAATATGTAATCAATGAATCCTGTAAATTATTTTGAACAAGAAGGTTTCCTTATAGTCTCAAAAAAGAGTAAGGAAGATGTCGCTAGACAGATGTCTGATATCTTAAAATATTACCCTCCAATATCCTTCAATATTGATGATTATAGTCGTAGAAGAAACTTTGAGATTTTTTATGCTAAATTGAAAAAATGTTATCCAGATCTTTTTCTTATGGATATGTATGGTGTAAATTATCTTTGGCAACATATTGAAAACTATAATGCATTATCAAAAAATGGTGGTATGTCAATAAAAAAATCCGCATTGAGAATTTATGAGATATTATTATATCTTAATCAATCTATACCATATTTGAAGAGATTGGATGAAATGCCCACCATATCTGTTGAAAAAGAAACGACAGAATTAATCGTAGGTAAAGTAGCAAAAGAATGTACGCACAATAAGATTGCAAAGAAAGTTGAAAGTGCATTATCTCTTGCTAAAGAAGTCTGTGATCTTATCAATGTAGAAGATGTAGAAAGATATTATAAGAATTTAAAATATCAATTAGACAAAGAATCTGCATTGAAGAATAATAATAGATGTGAATATGAAAACATATTGTATATGAAATGTATGTATGAATTGGAAAAATGTAAGAAAAACAAGTTGTTGTCTGTTGTATCAGGTGTTGATAATGTAAAAGAAATTATTAAAGAATCATAAAAATATAAACTACACATTCTTCTTCCCATCTTCCTGTCATCTTCTTGTCAAGTTCTTACCAACTTCCTATCTGATTCTAACAAATTTTCCCCAATCTATAGTTAAAGCCGTCATCCTGCTGCCTCGGAGAAATAGCGTTAAGAAATTAAAGACACAGAGTCGCAGAGACTCAGAGACACAAAGAAACTTTAAGGCTCTGAGTCTTTGTGACTTTGCGTCATACATATGCGGCGAGCTTTTTCTGTTTCTCTTTTTTGCGGAAAAAAAGAGAAAGAAACAATTCAAAAGCGAAATCCATTGTGCAAAATAGGAGAGATTCATCCCCATACCTCTTTCGTACCAGGTCCATACCAACTCCACTAATTCAGTTGAAAATTGAAAGTTGAAAATTGAAAATGGAAAATTGATGCCAGACCTTAACATTGTCGTCAACTTTCACAAAAACAATCGTGAAGTAATTACGGCTAAAGACAAAAGTCTAAAGTCTAAAGATGGTAGAGCTGTCATGAAAGTGGCGGCTCTATTTTTTTTGTATTCTACTTCCTATTATCAATAATATGTAATGTTTCTTTTAATGTTTTGACATAAGCTTCTTCTACAGGAGATAATATTTGATTTTGATATTTTCTATATTCTGACATCGCTTTTTCTAATGCTTTTTCATTGCTTATACTTCCAGCATCATACAATATTTGTCTGTCACCAGTTGTAAGCAATCTGTCTAATAAATTGATGTAATCTTTCATATACATCGGCTTGTGCTCCATTGCGTTTATTTCTGCTAAATCAAAATAACCAGATACGAGATTTTTTAATATCATAAGTTCTTTTTCATTAAGATAGTTTTTGGCTATTCCGACATCTTTGAATGTAGGCAAATCACCAGCAAAGGATGTGAGTCCCATAAAAGGTCTGTCAGAATCTGCTCGTTTAAAGATGAGTTCTGCGGCAGTGTGACCATGTACCGCG
>JAGBVS010000124.1 GCA_017630195.1 Bacteroidales bacterium
AGGTCCTATCGCAAGCGATGTCGAGTTTTGCAAGCAAAACATCGAGCTGTCACCGTAGCGTGACGGAAGGAGCCTGCGTGACTTTGAACATGGATAAACTTCATTGTCGCGCGCTCTCCCTCACCCGACTCCGTCGGGAGCTCCCTCCCGGAGGGAGCCTTAGGATGCGCGCAACTTTAGGGATATGGGCTTTGCCCAAAGCCTTTGTAATACAAAGGCGAAACTGGCGATAAAACAGAACGATAAATAAGAATTTGACGGAGATAATGAAATGAGTATAATACAGAAGTTTTATGACAATATGGCATCTCATTACGATAAGTTATTCCTTGATTGGAAAGCTGCAACGAAGGAGCAAGCCGTATTGTTGCAAGGTATATTTCAAAAATTCAATTTTGGTCAAACTACAAGCATTCTTGATTGTGCGTGCGGAATAGGTACGCAAGCAATAGGTCTTGCATTGCTCGGATATGATGTTACCGCATCTGATATAAGTGATGGCGAAATAGCCGAAGCAAAAGCAAGAGCGGCAAACGCCAATGTAGAAATTCGCTTTGAAAATGCTGACTTCTGTGCATTATCGGATGTTTTTTCAGAACAATTCGATATTGTGATTGCTATGGATAACGCTTTACCGCATATGCTTTCAAACGAAGATTTGGGCAGAGCCGTAAAAAGCATTGTAAATCAAATCAAAGAAAACGGTATTTTTGTCGGAAGTATTCGAGATTATGACGCTTTGCTTCAAGACAAACCGCCATACTCTCCGCCATATATCTACGAAACTGAAAAAGGCAAACGAGTATCGTTTCAGACTTGGATATGGAATGATGACCGCTATAAACTTACGCAGTATATCATTGATGACGAAGAAACCTTGGAAATCAACAAATTTGAATGTGAATACAGAGCGACTCGTCGAGAGGAATTAACGAAACTTTTTACCGCCAATGGTTGCAAAGAAGTAATTTGGTTGTTTCCCGAAGAAACAGGATTTTACCAACCTATCATAGTTGCAAGGAAGTAAACAAATTCCAATTTGATGGATGAATATTATGAGCAGTTTAACTTACCGGAAAATGCTATTCGAGAACGATGCTGATGTCCCCCGTCTTGCAGAAATATATCAAGAACCTGAAATTGCACGATATTTAAGTATCAGCGACAACTACTTTCACTATGTGACAAATAATAAAAATGTTCATTTTTACAAAGTGTACAAAAATGACGAATTGATTGGAACGACACATCTGGAACAACAAGAAACCGTACTGTTTATGGATGTATTGGTGTTTCCAAAGTTTCAAAGAGTGGGATTAGGAACTCAGATTATTCGGGATATTCAAGATGATATTTTTCAACTTGGTTATGAAAACATTGAAATTTCCATTGATGAAGCAAACACTGCATCTTTACGATTGTTCGGGAATGCAGGCTTTGTATTCACATCAAAAGAAGATGAATTGCTGAATTTCGTTTACAAAAGAAATTGACCAATTCCAATTTATCGAGA
>JAGBVS010000125.1 GCA_017630195.1 Bacteroidales bacterium
GTCATTTCTGATGATGTGAACACCTTCTTAAATGGATTCTTATTCTCTACATAGCCATCTTCCACAGCATTATTATATACCGCACGCAAGCGTTTCATATAGAAAGAGATTGTATTGGGAGCCAGCTCCTTCGCTCTCAAATGATACTCATACGAAATAAGCATTTCCGAATCAATATCATCAAAACAAACATCTACACCATCTCTAAACTTCCTAAAACTGTTAAGGGTAGCTTGATATGTTTCACTTGTGCGATGTTGTCCTTGTCTCCAGAGTTTAGCTATCATTTTCTCCATATACGAAAACAATGTAATTTCAAATGATTGCTTATGAATCTCATCTACAATCGTATCAACGGTAAATGGAGAATCTGAGATTGTCAATTTCTTTACAATACGATTGAAACACTTCTTGTCGTATTCTATATGATTTTGTACATACTGTAAATAATTGGTACGAGACGAATCATCATCCTTGATGATAACTTCTTCCAATTCGGAGTTCCATTCACTTGAAGTTATTCGGAAGTTAGTTGCAACTTGCCGAACTTTTCGCATATAAATCACTTGGTAATATAGACTACCTGCTTTCTCCTCAATAGTTGAAGGTCTGAACTTTAATTTTATAGATACCATAGTATATTCAATTAATCTTTGTTTTACAATTAGAGCCTTCTCTCAATTGCTTAAGGGAAGGCTCTTTAAATAACGGCTACGGGATATACAGCAATTGAAACTCTCTTTTTCTGCGGCGTTCGATGCTGGGTATTGGCTTGCCTTTATAGCATCGGTACGAGATATACTCCTCGTAAAAATCCCTGTCCCCAGACTCGATTTTTTTGATAAGGTTACTCTTCAGGCATTTGCCATAGCCGAGAAGTCTGCTGTGTCCCACATTGTAAGCCAAGACCGTCAGCAAAAGAGCATCTTTCCCATACTTTCGGAAATACTTGTATCGCTCCAGGAAGTCGGCTCTGAGCAACGAATCCGCCTGCTCTTCGGTAATGTCTGCCGTCAGGTTCTCGTGTGGCAATAACATATGCCCATAACCGATATACGGGTGCTTGGTATGGTCGTGCCACCCCTCAAACTCCTTTATGAGTTCAACAGCCTTATCGAACATCTCCGCAGAAATCTCCTTTGGTAGTGGTGGCGAGGAGTCGCCACCTCGTGTCTGAGCCTTGGCATATCCGCAAAGCAGGGTCAGACATATAATCATCAACTTTATTCTCATAGATTGTCTATTTTAGAGGTTTGTATTCAGTGGCAGACACCCGACAAGCGGATGCCTGCCACCATCGGTTAAGGATTGAGATTGATAGGAGTAACGATGGTTTCTACGGGAGTAAATTGAATTGAATTTGAAAACTGAAAGTTTCTCGCAAAGTATCGCAAAGTAAATCTCTGCGTTGCTCTGCGTCTCTGCGAGAGTTTTTTTTAGTTAAGAATGAGGGGTGAAGAGTTATTATTTTCAGTTTCCGTCTCCAATGCGTTAGGGATTGGAGCGGCATCCTTTGCGAGCGGAGTCGGATATTGGAGTCGGATACGGATGTTGAAGACGAATACGGAATTTGGAAGCGAGACAGTGTAGCAGCGAGCAAAGATATAGCGGAAAGCCCGACGGCAGAGCCGGAACGCCCATAGAAATTGACTAATGACTAAAGACTAATGACTAAAGATTTTTTTAATTCATAATTGACAGCTCAACAGCCAAAGTCCTTCTGAATTTTTGAGGTTCTAAATTTCTTGTATTTAAGCTGTCATCAGTTTATACAGCATCTCTCTGTAGAGTTCTTTCTGTGAGGTGTCGCCAGTGTTATATCCTTTCGCTCGAAGATCGTATTCACGGAGCACCTCAATGCATCTCATACATGCCACCCATGAATAATTACGTGCTGCCTCTAAATAATCATTAACAAAAAACGGATTGACGCCAAGCATCGTCGCCAATGTGTTTTTGCTTTTGTCCTTAGAATAATGAAGTTTCAGTAATTTAGTATAATAACCATAAAGAACAGTTATCGTCATGAATATTGGATTGTCGTTAGGATTGTCGCCGAAATAATTGATAATCTGATTGGCCTTGATGAAATCCCTTGCGCCTATGGCTTTTTGAAGCTCAAAAATATTAAAGTCCTTCGATATACCTATATTATATTCTACGTCTGCATCGTCGATGCGTTTTGAAGGAGGCAGCGCCACCATCAGTTTCTCGAGTTCGTTTCTCACCTTATGGAGGTCGTTGCCTAAAAAGTCGGCAATCATCTGAGCTGCCTTGGGCGTTATATTATATTTCTTAGAAGCGAGATATTTGACTATCCATTCCGGAATGTTGTTGTCATAAAGTTTCTTCGACTCGAACAACACACCTTTTTTATCTATATATTTCGCTAATGCCTTACGTTTGTCTAACTTTTTATATTTATAACATATAATCAGAATCGTAGTCGGAGGAAGTTTGTCTAAATATTCGGAGAGACTCTCTATATCCTTGACATTCTGAGCCTCTTTCACTATGACAACCAAACGCTCACCCATCATTGGGAAAGCGCGAGCCTGCGACATTATGTCTTTAGCAGTGACATCGCTACCATAAAGGAGCACCTGGTTGAAAGAACGTTCTGCTTCATCAAGTATATTATTCTCAAGCTCATCGCTTATAGTATCAATGAAGAAAGGCTCCTCGCCCATCAAAAAATAAATAGGATGAAACTCCCTTTTCTTAATATCCGACAAAATCTGTTCGTAAGTCATAATCATAAACGTTTGTGCAAAGATAATAAAAGTCAACAAGACTACAAGACCACAAGACCACAAGTTTTTCTAAACTTTAGACATATCAAGTCAAACACAATAATTATGAATTATGCACTATGAATTATGAATTATTTTAACTTTGCAAAAATTTAAATTTATGTCGATATTATTTGAAAGTTTAGTTTTCGGTCCTATTAGCAGCCGTCGTTTAGGAAAGTCGTTAGGCGTTAATTTAATGCCTGAGATTGGAAAGATTTGTTCATTCGATTGCATTTATTGCGAATGCGGATGGAATCCTGAGAAGAAACAAACAAACAGATTACCAAAGAAAGAGGTTTATGAAACCACTTTGGAAGAGCGACTGAAAGAATTGGTTGGAACAGATTTGGAGCCAGACAGCATCACATTCTCAGGCAATGGCGAACCAACTTTACATCCCGACTTCGCCGAAATCATTGACATCACCATAAGACTAAGAGACTTATATATCCCAAATGCGAAAATCAGCGTCTTGACAAACGGCACTATGTTGCATAAAAAAGAAATCTTCGATGCCATTTCTAAAATAGACAACAACATTATTAAAATAGACGGCGGAACATACGAGATGATAAAAGCCATCAACAAACCAAACGTCGATTTTGATTTGGAAAAATATATCAACATACTTCAAGAATTTAAAGGCAATTTAGTCATTCAGACTTGTTTTTTAAGAGGTGAACATAAGGGAGTAAAAATCGATAACACCACTAAAGAAGAATTAAGTCATTGGTATGAATATATTAAAAGGATAAATCCTCGCAAGACAATGATTTATGCCATCGACAGAGAGACACCAGAAAAAAATCTCGAGAAGATAAGTTTTAAAGAATTGGAACAAATAGCCGAACCATTAAGAGAACTCGGCTTTGTTGTTGAGTGTTACGGCAAATAAACAAAACCACTCTATTAATTAATAAATGCTTGACTATCCAGTAAAAATATTGATGGCATTCGCCATGACATTTGAAGAAGACGGAGATTCATTCCAACAATGGCTGTTAGAAAACGGCTATCCGGAGTTGGCAGCTCTGAGCGACACCATCAAAGGAAGTCGCAACGCTTTGGAGTGGCTAATGAAAAATAAATATTTTCATCTTGCAGCTTTCGACGCAGCTATAGACAACAACAAGAATGCAAAAGAATGGCTAAGCAAATACAACTATCCAATTCTCATTGTGTTAGCTAATGCGGTCAACAACGATGAATCGGCAATAAAATGGCTGCTCAACAATGAATTGGAAGCATATATAATAATTGCACAAAAGATAAGAGAATCTTTAGAAAAAAGAGCATTCGACCCACACAAATTGTTTTTTTAAAAAAATAAAAAAAATAATTGCTCCAATAAAAAAAAATGGTAACTTTGCCAATCGAAAAAAAAAGTTTTAATCATGGATAAAAAATTAACAATTATCAACATCGTATTAGTTCTTGCTGCTATTTTCTTAGCATATAAAGTTTACGACAGTATCAGCCAACCTGTTAAATTCGCAAACGAAAAAACAGCCCGCGAAATCAAAGTCGTCCAAAATCTTAAAGACATCAGAAGTACTCAAGTTTTGTTCAAACAAAGTTATAACAAATACACAGCAAGCTTCGACTCATTAATTGAATATATCCGCACAGGCGAATTAGCAATCGTTAACATCGTTCCAGATCCAAACGATACAACATTTACAAAAACTATCAACGATACAGTTGGTTACATTAAAGTTATCGACTCTTTGTTCAGAAACAGAACAAATTTCAATGTTGAAACTTTACGTTATATTCCTTTCACAAACAATCAAGAGTTTGAAATAGAAGCTGGTTATATCACACGTGGTGGTATGAACATCCCTGTATTTGAAGTTAAAGCTCCTTACAAAACATATTTGAACGGCCTCGATCCTCAAAGAATCAGAAACGCTGCTGCTGAACAAGAAGCTGTTAACAAATATGCCGGCATGAAAGTTGGTTCTATGAACGAAGCTTCAATCGACGGTAACTGGGAAAATCTTTAATTATTTAATATGACTTCCTATCTATATCCATATATCCAGGAGTCTATTAATTTAAACAGCAAATATAAAGACAATTATATTTTGGCCATCCAATACTCATTGGATGGTCTTTCTTTTGTCATATTCGACACACAAGAACAGAAATTCATCTGTCTTAAACATTATCATTTCTCCGAAAAAAACGTCGCACTCGAAGAGCTGCTCCTCGAACTTCAAGAAAGAGAAGAATGGAAACTCGACGAATTCAAATCCGTTAAACTACTGATAGACAACAATCTTAACACTTTCGTGCCTAAAGATTATTATCAAAAAGAATCCGAAAAAGATTATTTGTCGATGCTTAACATTAAAGTCATGACATCTGTTAAATCAGACAGTCTGACAAATGATATTATCAATATCTACCCTGCTCCATCCGACATCGATAATATATTGAAAAACAACAATAGAACAACTGTCGCACACACTTCAAGTGTTATTGTTGAGAGTCTTATAAAAGAATTTTCGGAACGTATTCAAGGAATGAGAGCTTTCGTTAATGTTAAAAATAATTCATACGAACTGACCATCATAAACGACACCAATCTCATCTTCCACAATTATTTTAACTTTAACACAAAAGAAGATTTCTTATATTTCATACTTTTCACCTTCGAACAATTAAAGATTGACAACGAATCAATACCTTTATATTTCATGGGACTTATTGAGGAAAAATCTGTTCTGGTAGAATTATGTTCTCGATATATAAGAAATATTCGTTTCTTCAATAGAAATAACAACTACAATTATATCAACGAATTAGATTCAATTCCTTACTATTATTATTACATTTTATATAACTCTGTATCATGCGAATAATAAGAGGCAAATATCAAAGACGACAAATCACAGCTCCAAGCAACTTGCCAGTACGTCCAACTACCGACATGGCTAAGGAGAGTCTTTTTAACATCTTAGAGAATCACTTAGATTTTGAAGACATCATTGCATTAGACCTTTTTGCTGGCACTGGCAACATCTCTTACGAATTAGTGTCAAGAGGATGCCCTCGAGTCACAGCAGTCGATGAAAACAACAACTGTATCAAGTTTATACGCGACACCGCCAACAAATTAAACATGGAAGAGCTGCTCGCTATACGCTCAGACGTTTTCCGTTTTATACCGATGCACAAAATGAAATACGACCTCATTTTTGCCGACCCTCCTTACGACAGCCAGCACTATGACTTGCTCGTCAACTTAGTTTTTGAAAACAATCTGCTCAAAGAAGACGGATTATTTGTCGTTGAACACAACAAATTCCTCGATTTCAAAGAACATCCACGTTTCGTCGAACAACGTAGATATGGCAAAGTAAACTTTAGTTTTTTCAAATAATTTCAAATAAATAAAATTATGAAGACAAGATTATCATTATTAGCATTATTGGCATTTGTATTGTTATCATTTAATATCAATGCTCAAGATGTTGACGCACAAGATTTTGACGGTGCTAATTGCACAAGTATCATGGTTGGCAAAAACGCTACAACCGATGGTTCTGTCATAACATCACACACTTGCGACGGCATGTACCGCACATGGCTTCGTTGGGAAAAAGCACAAGAACATGAAAAAGGCGCTACCCAGAAAATATACAGAGGCAGCATGCACACAAAAAACGCTTACGATAGTAAAGGCTTGGAATTAGCAGGCGAAATACCACAAGCTTCTTATACTTATTCATACCTCAACACAGCATATCCATGCTTGAATGAGAAACAATTAGCAATCGGTGAAACAACATTCTCAGGTCCCGACACCTTAGTCAACCCAGAAGGTTTATTCATGATTGAAGACTTGGAACGCATAGCTCTACAACGCTGCGACAACGCAAGAGACGCCATCAAACTCATCGGTGAACTCATCAAAGAATACGGTTATGGCGACGGCGGCGAATGTATCACAATCGCCGACCCTAACGAAGTATGGTGCATGGAAATCATGGGTGAAGGCAAAAAGAAAATCGGTGGCATCTGGGCAGCTCAAAGAGTACCTGACGGTGAAGTCAGCGTTTCAGCTAACATCCCAAGAATCAAATACATCAACAGAAACGATCCTGACAACTTCTTATGCTCAGACAATATCGAAAAAGTCGCTAAAAAACACGGCCTCTGGGACGGCGAAAGTGAATTTATTTGGTACAAAGCTTTCGGCAACGACTACTCAAACGGCAAAAACTTCCGCGAACGCGAATGGTTCATCCTCAGCTCTTTAGCTCCTTCTTTAGGATTAAGCATGGACGATGAAGACCTTCCTTTCTCTGTTAAACCAGAAGAAAAAGTCGATGCTCGCAAAGTAATGGAATTACTCAGAAGCACTTACGAAGGAACAGAAATGGACGTAACTCGTAACATAAAGACTGTCAACAGAAACGGCGACACTATCGTAAGTCCAATAGCTAACCCATGGATGGGCGGCAACGACATCAATACATATAATATGATCGCTCCTGGAACCGTTGATGCTAAACGTACAGTTTCTGTTTCTTGGTGTTCTTATTCATTCGTTACTCAGCTCAGAAGCTGGATGCCTAATGAAATTGGCGGCATCTGCTGGTTCGCAGTAGAAAATCCAGGTCAAAGCCCAAGAATCCCAATCTTCACAGGCTCAACAAAATTACCTTCTTGCTTCGATGAATGCGGTCACTACAACTATAACGAAGAAACATTGTTATGGCGTTATCGTAAAGCAAACAAATTAGCTCAAATCCAATGGGGTTCAACAAAGAAAACTATGATTGACAATGTTTTAAGATATGAAGAAAAAGCCATGAAAGAAATTCCAGCTTTAGAAACAGAAGTAAAAGCATTGTTAGAGGAAGAAAAAAAAGAAGAAGCTCAACAATTATTGAACAGATACACATCAGATTTCGAGGCTGCTACAGCCAACACATGGAAAGAGATGGAACAAAGTTTCTGGGAAAGATTCTGGGTTAACTTCTAAGAAATAACAAATAACTTCTGAGGCGATGTCTTTATTTAGGCGTCGCCTTTTTTTATGCATGGTAGAGATACTGAGCCATTCGTGGATTTCGTGATGAAACAAAAAAAAAGAGCTGACTTTCAGTCAGCTCTTTACGTGGTACCAGCGAGATTCGAACTAGCGACACATGGATTTTCAGTCCATTGCTCTACCAACTGAGCTATGGTACCTCCGTTGTTTTGCACTGCAAAGATACAACATTTTTTAATACTTCAAACAAAAAAATTATTTTTTTTGAAAATATTTTTTTATTATCTCATTATCAGTATCTTTGCAAGAAAAAAAAATGAGTTACATTCTAACAATCGATATTGGCAATACAAGAGCAAAATATGCTGTATTTTGTGGTGAAAATCTTATTGAGACAGCCACTTTTAATCCGTATAACAATGATTTAAAAGATGTTATAAAAAAACATCCACAGATTAAAAAGGCCATTCTATCATCGGTGGGCGGAAAAGTTGAAGAATGTCTAAATCAGCTAAAAGAAATAGAAATTATCACACTTTCCGGAAAAACTCCACTTCCTTTCAAACTAAAATACGAAGATACGAGCCAAGTTGGCAGCGACAGACTTGTTGCCGTAGCAGCAGCGATGGCAGAAAAACCGAACCAAAATAGTTTGATTATTGATATTGGCACTTGCATCACATACGATATTTTGACTTCTGACAATTATCATTTATGCGGTCCTATAAGTCCTGGCATCAATCTTAGATTCAAAGCCATGAATGATTACACCGCAAAATTACCTTTATGCTCACCTTCTAATGATGATGTTAAAATAATTTGCAACTCAACAGAAGAATGCTTACACGCAGGAGTTATAGGTAGTATTTCCTTTGAAATTGAAGGATTTATAAAGTCATATTCAAACATTTATGATAATTTGAATGTTTTTATTATAGGTGGAGACAATATTTTCTTTGAAAATAAGTTAAAAAATTGCATATTTGCAAACGCAAATTTCACATTTAATGGTTTAAGATATATTCTTAATTATCAATGAAATACAAAAATATTAAATATTTTATGTTAGGACTATTCATTAGTATGATTAGTTTTAACGTATTCGGACAATCAGATTTGAGTTCTCCATATTCAAGATTTGGATTGGGCGACATCAACGGTCTAACCTCAAATCCAATTATGAAAAGTATGGGTGGAGTTTCCAATGCAATAAGTGGAAATACAATCTTAAACCCAACAAACCCAGCATCTTACGCAAGCCTCGATTCATTAGCATTCATCTTCGACGCTGGTTTTTACATGAAAAACGCAACTTTCTCGACAAGAGATTTATCTGAAAAAGGCAGCAACTCATCATTCAATTACGCAAGTATCGGCATCAGTGCCACAAAAAGATGGAAATTCGGTTTAGGAATTACGCCATATAGCACGAGAGAATACAATGTCATCACAGAACATTACGACGTTAATACCGGAGCTCATAACATTGCATTTCAAGGAGAAGGCGGCCTCAACAGAGTTTTCTTTGCAAACGGATTCAAAATAAATGACGACATTTCAGTCGGCATCACCGCATCTTATATATTTGGAACTTTATTCGACAACACATCTGTATATTATCCAGACTCAACATTCTTCCTTAATGGAAAACGCTCTATCAACATGAGAGTCAACGATTTCAAATTCGATTACGGCATCTTATACAAATTACCTGTCACCGATTATAATATAACCGTTGGTCTCACAATTTCACAAGGCGCAAAAATTGCATCAAAAAGAGACATTTTCATCAGAAATATGTTTAAAGGCTTTGAAAATCACACAGAATCACCTATCGACACTTTGCTTTACATAAAAGATGAAAACGTTAACATCAAGATTCCTGGTGGATTTGGATTAGGCGTTACGATAGACAAAGGTGAAGGATGGGTTTTAGGCGCAGATTTTAATTGGAATCATTGGAAAGGATTCACAATGAACGGAGCCAACGACTCAATTCAAAACTCGTGGAACTTAGCAGTAGGCGGTTCTTACAAACCTGAATCAACATCAATTTCAAAATATTACAAGAAAATCACTTACAGAGCAGGTTTGTATTTCGACCAAACATACTATAACATATATGGCAAATCCATCAACAAATTCGGATTGACATTAGGCGCAGGATTGCCAATACCACGTTCATTGTCAACATTTAACGTGGCATTAGAAGTAGGACGAATGGGAACAATCAAGAACAATCTCGTAAAAGAAACATACTTCAACATTTCTGTCAGTATGTCTATTTTCGACAAATGGTTTATCAAAAAGAAATATAAATAACAACTAAAAAATAAATTAACAAAAAAATTAAGATGAAAATTAGAAGATTTTTACTCGCTTTTGCATTCGTTATTTTAGGATTCGGTGCAACACAAGCACAAGTTGATTGTGAAACAGATTATTCACTCTACCGTGAATATATCAAACAATGGGAACAAGCTAAGTACAACCCTAACAACATCAACCCTCAGATGATAACATCATGGAGAAACATTTTTCTCAACTGTCCTGATTTCAGACAAAACACTTATCTCGATGGCGTTAAAATCATGACTTACGCTTTCATCAGAACAACAAAAGACGAAGCATTAAAAGACAAATATATCGACACTCTCGTTATGCTTTATGACAAAAGAGCTGAATATTTCCCAATGGGCAAAAACGGTTCACAAGTAGGTAACATCATGGGACGTAAAGGCGTTGACCTCATCAAATGGGCTCCAAAACGTTACGAAGAAGCTTACACAGCTCTTAAACAAGCTATCGATATGGACGGCAACAACACAAACTATGGTTTTATCGATTCATACTTCAGCGCTGTTATCACTATGGTGAAAAACGGTAAGTTAGAAGAAAGCGCTATCCTTGATGAATACGACCGCCTCTCAGGAATAGTCGATTTCAATATCAAAGCTAACACAGAAGCAGCTAATGAAAAATTATTAAACAACTTCAACACTACAAAAGCTAACCTCGACGCAGCTGTTCAACCTTACGCAAACTGCGAAGATTTAGTCCGTATCTATCAACCTAAATTCGACGCTAATCCTAACGACGTTGAATTATTAAAGAAAATCTCAGCTATTTTAGATAAGAGAGGTTGCGACGATACTCCATTATACCTCGCTGTAGCTGTTAACTTACACAAAGTCAATCCATCTCCTGAATCAGCTTACCTCATCGGCAAAAAATATCTCGCTGAAAAAGATTACAATCAAGCTAAGACTTACCTTCTTCAATCAACAAAGAGCGAAAACACTGATTGGGCTCATCAATCTTATATCTACCTCGCTCAAATCATGAACATGGACAAAAACTACGAACAAGGTCGTGAATATGCAAGAAAAGCTTACGATCTCGACAAAACAGACGGCGAGCCTTTCATCATCATCGGTCAATTATATGCAGCAAGTGCAAAAGACTGTGGTTCAGGCAATTTCTATTCAAAAACAGCTTATTGGGCTGCTGTTGACCAATTTGAAAAAGCAAAATCAGTTGACCCTTCAATAGCAAGCAAAGCTAACGAACTCATCAACGCTTACTCTCACTACTTCCCAACAGTTGAAGATATTTTCTTCAATGGTTTCGAAGAAGGTCAAGAATATTCACTCGAAGGCTGCTGGATTAAAGAAAAAACTAAAGTCAGAGCTGCTAAGAACTAATTAAAGGCTAATGGCTTTGAAAAAACTTTTTAAAATATTCATAGAAATCAACATCATAGCCAATATGGTTATGGTGTTGTTTTCTTGTGAAAACTCATTAGATAAAGTTAAAGAATTTATAGACACCGACACTATCAACGGCGTCTTAGCCTACAACGTGAACTTCACAAGAAGCGATTCCGGATTCGTACAAGCCAAACTCATGGCACCGGTAATGCATAATATCGAAGGAGACAGCTCCATACTCGAATTTCCGAAAGGATTTGAAGCCTACATCTTTAACAGAAACAACAAGCCTTCTTCAAAAATAAGAGGCGATTACGGAATACGTTACGACAAAGATGAACTGATTTTTATCAAAGACAGCGTTGTCGTAGAAGACTTGGAAACCAAAGAAACATTGTTAACCGAAACCTTGTATTGGAATCAGAAAACTAAAAAAATATATACTCGAAACTTTGTTAAAATCACCAGTCCCGACAAAATCATTTACGGCGACAGCCTCAACGCCAATGAAGACTTCTCACAAAGAGTAATTCATGGCATGAGAGCGACCCTCGAAATAGAGGATGAAGAATAAATATTAATATTGAAAATGAACGACATATATATAGTCATATTATCGCTGATGGCCTCTGCCATGTTCTCTGGAATGGAAATAGCTTTTCTAAGCACCAATAGATTGCAATTGGAGTTAGACTTAAAGAAAAGCAAATTCTCAGCTAAGATAATTAACAAATTCTTTAAAAATCAATCGCAATTCATTGGTTGTCTTTTGCTTTGCAACAATATCGCCAATGTTATCTACGGTATTGCAATAGCAAGAATATTGGAACCTTTAATCACTAATATTTTACCAGAACCTCTCACCAACGATTTCATTATTTTATTGTGTCAGACCATTTTATCAACATTATTAGTGCTCATCACAGGAGAGTTTTTACCTAAGATAATCTTTGGCATCAATCCAAACAACAGCATGCGAATATTCTCCGTTCCGGCAATGATACTTTTCATTGTTCTTTATCCTGTGATATTAATCTTCATAAGCATATCAGAATTGATAATCAAATACATTCTTCGTGTTGACATACCACATGAAGAATACAAGCTCAACACTGTCGATCTCAACGATTATATCAAGGAATATGCAAATCCCGATGAAGAAAACGAAGACATTCAACAAGGCATCGAGTTATTCCAAAATGCCATCGATTTTCATAATGTAAAGTTGAGAGAATGTATGGTTCCTCGTACCGAAATACAAGCCATTGATATAGAAAACACTATCAAGGATGTCAAGGCTGTTTTTGAAGAAACGAAACACTCGAAGCTGCTTGTATATGAAAACAACATAGATAACATTATCGGATATATTCACATCAACGATGTTTTGACCAAGACAACGAACCTTCGTCAGAAATTACGTCCTATAGAATTTTATCCTGAGACATATTCGGCGCAGGAACTTTTCAAGAGACTTTCAAAAAAGCACCAAAGCATAGCTGTAGTTGTTGATGAATTTGGTGGCACATCCGGCATTATCAGCATTGAAGACCTTATTGAAGAGATTTTCGGAGAAATTGAAGACGAATTTGACGTAGAAGACACTATCGAAAAAACCATCAATGCCGATGACCACATCTTCTCAGCGAGAATAGAAATAGATTATCTTAATAAAAACTACAAGTATAATTTCCCGGAATCTGACGATTATGAAACATTGGCAGGTTACATCATTCATTATCACGAAAGCATTCCACAAACCGGAGAAGAAATTACTATTGGAAATTATATTTTTAAAATAATAAAAGCAAGCGACACCAAACTTGAAGAAGTGGAAATAAAAAATAATCAATGAGTTATAAGTTTTAAGCAACAGTTTTAACTAATTGAATTATTTTTTAATAAAAATGTCGAATATATCGAATGGTTTTGTAAATTTGCAACCTTATTAAATAAAGAAGAAAAAGATTAAATAATTAAATAATATCATAGAATTATGGCAGCAATTGGAAACATTAGAAAACATTACGGAGTGTTAGTCGCTATCGTAGGTCTTGCACTTTTGGCATTCGTATTGGGTGACCTCCTCAAGAGCACTAACAGCAGAAGAACAACAAACGTAGCTACTGTTGGAAACGAAAAAATCACTTATCAAGATTATAGCAACATGGTTAACATGAATCTTGAGAACACTAAAGCTAACAACGGCGGTTCTCTTACAACAGAACAAAACTATAGTGTTCATGCTAACACATTAGAACAAATGATTAGAGAAATCCTCATGAAAAACGAATACAAAGACCTCGGTATCGTCGTTTCAAGTGATGAATTGTTCGACCAATTCTTAGGAGAAAATCCTAATCAATATGTAGTTCAAAGCTTCACAAATGCAGAAGGTAAATTCGATAGAGAACTCATCGAAAATTATCTTACAAACTTCCAAACACTTTCACCAGAAATGAAAGCTAACTGGCTCAACTTTGAACGCGCTATCAAAGAAGACAGATTAAACACAAAATATGAAAACCTCCTCAAAAAAGGTTTCTACCTTCCTAACAAATTAGCAGCTCGCTACTACTCAGACAAAAACGATAAAGTATCTGCTGAAGTTTATGCTGTTCGTTACAACACAATAGACGACGAAACAATCGAAGTTAACGACGCTGACAACAAAGCATTCTACAACGAAAACAAAAACAAATATCAAACAGACGCTACACGCGGCATCGACTATGTAATCTTCGAAATCAAACCTTCACAAGCTGACATCGATTATTCAAAGAACTATGTCAACGACCTTAAAAATGATTTCGCAAGCATCGAAAACGCAGCTAACTTCGTCAACGCTAACTCAGACCTTCCATACGACAGCGCATGGAAATCAAGAAAAGACGTCCCTGCTGAACTCGAAAGAGCAATCTTCGACGCTAACAACGGAAAAGGCTTCGTTTATGGTCCTTACGAAAACGAAGGTTACTACAACGTAGCTAAAGTCATCGATATGGAAAACCGCTCAGACTCTTTGATGGCTTCACATATCTTAGTTGGTTACAAAGGCGCATTACGCAGCGCAGCAACACGCACTAAAGAAGAAGCTCAAGCTCTCGCAGACAGCCTCTTAAATGTTATCAAAAAAGACAGCAAAAAAATCGAAACTCTCGCTAAGTCATTCTCAGACGACCCAAGCGCTCAAACAAATAACGGCGACCTCGGCTGGTTCACAGATGGCATGATGGTTTATACATTCAACGAATTCGTACAAGACAACAAAGTCGGTACAGTTGGTATGGTTGAAACTCCATTCGGTTATCACATCATTAAAGTTACAGACCGCAACGAAGCAACTCCTAAAGCTCGTATCGCTGTCGTAGCTCACGAAATCACAGCAAGCACAGCTACTTACCAAAACATCTTCGCTGATGCTAACAGATTCGTTACAGAAAACACAACAGCTGAAGAATTCAACGCAGCTATCGAAGAACAAGGTCTCAACAAACGTACTTATCCAACTTTAAGAAAAAACACTAACTACATCACAGGTATCAGCAACCCACGCCAAATCGTTCGCTGGGCATTCGATGAAAATACTAAAGTTGGTGATATGTCAACAATCTTCGACCTCGACAACATGTACGTCGTAGCTGTTCTTACTAAATCTGTTGAAGAAGGTTTCGCTCCAATAGAAGACATCACAGAACGTTACCAATATGTTATCAAAAAAGAAAAGAAAGGCGCTATGTTAGCAGAACAAGCTAAAGCTTACGGCACAGACTACCAAAAAATGATCGACAACATGAAAGGTGAAAAAACAACTGTTGACGTAACATTTGAAGGTCGCGGCTTCGGTAACTTCGGCGTTGAAGATAAAGTTATCGGTACAGTCATGGGTATGAAAGCTGGCGAAACATCAGAACCAATAGTTGGCGGTAACGGTCTCTATGTTGTTAAAGTAGCTAAAGAAACTCCAGCAGCTGCAACAACTGACTACAGCAACATCGTTAAAGAACAACGTTCAAAATTCGTTAACCAAATCCTTAACAACGCTGCTTACTCAGCTCTCAAAGACAACATTGAAATTGAAGACAACAGCATCTTATTCTATTAAGAAAACATGAAATATTAAATGAAAAAGACAGCTTTCGGGCTGTCTTTTTATATATATGCCGTTTCGGATAAATATTTATATTTGTTGTTGATTATAAATTAAATTAAAATGAAGTTAAGAAAGAAAAGGTTATTGTTGGTGCCTATAATTTTACTGTTGACAACTACTTCTTGTCGAGAGTTATATGTTAGAGATTTCATA
>JAGBVS010000126.1 GCA_017630195.1 Bacteroidales bacterium
ATTTCTCCTGTTGGGATATTTGGATTCTTTGATTCTCTTTCTATTACTGTTCCTTTAGCTTGGATGACGAACTCACGTCCTAAAGTACGAGCTTTTTCAATGACTTCTGCTGAACTGACGCCTTCTTGGAGGAAGAGCTGTGTCAATCCGTATCTGTCGCGAATGTCAATCCATAAGAGAGTGCCTTTGTCACGGACGCGTTGCACCCAACCGCTTAAAACGACTTCTTTTCCTGCATCAGCAAGACGAAGTTCTCCACATGTATGTGTTCTGTACATATTATATCTGTTTTATTTTTAAATCAAATTTGACCTACAAAAATAATGATTTTTATTTTTCTTTTATCACTTTCATACAACAATTTCTACAATCGAAATCTAATCTGAATCGTCCTTTTTCGTTGAAGAGATATAACGACTCGGCTGGCTTGCCTATCTCCTTGCAGCATATATTGTTAGCATAACGAACACAGTGTTTTGTCGTCATTACGACTAATTCCTCATCAGAACGTAATTTCTCCAAACCGTCTTCAATTATTTCAACGCCGTGCATCTCATAAAACTCTTTCGATTTTTTGTTTATGACATTGCCGAGATAACTTAAATTATCTTTTGGGAAAATTGCATTTGTCTCTGGTCTTACAAATGTATCTCTTTCATTACGATGTTTCTCAATGAGATAAGATTTTAATTTCTCCACCAAATCTTTCTTCATCTCACCCAAAACCGATGCTCTGATGAAATAAGCTATTGGCTGTTGGCTGTTGGCCATTGGCTCTGACTTGTAGTCTTGTAGTCTTGTAGTCTTGTTGTCTTTAAAATCAACATCAATCTCTTCAACCGCAAATTCTGTATCTCCCCATTGTGATAATTTACTCTTGATATTATCTAACGCCTTTTCTGTGTTAATCGCGACTTCTTTCTCTATTGAAATATTTGTCGTAACGTATTCACATTCTTCATTATATAATTTCGCTGACAAAGCAAATCCGTCTTCTGTATCAGTAAATCTCAGGCTGATTTTTTGTTTTCTATTGCCATTGGATTTTTCGACTTCTTTCTGCCAAACCAAATCTGAATTTCTGAAAATTTTGCTTCCTTCAATCTTGAATCTCGTCGCCATCGAGATGTCGGTGTTACTTGTAATTGTTTGACGTTGAATTTGTCTGTTCTTAGACGTGTCAATGTGTTTTATTGCAGGTGACATTGACGCGTCTCTACTGACGGCATTAACATTGAAACCTAAGAGATTGTTTTCTCTGTCCAAGAAACAAAGTCCGTCGCCGTTATGGAGTTCTTTTCCTGTCTTGATAGTGATGGATTTATTTTTGACTTTCTCTATCGTGCCGAGATATTCGCCCATCGATTTTGGTGAATAAGGCGCGTCGATATACTTTTGTCTGCCGTGGATGAAGTAATCGGTGAAACCTCTTGAAAACGATTTCTCTGGTGCTGGATAGAAAGTCGGGTTGCTTTCACCGCGAGAGCTTCTGCAGATGTCGTCGCGGCGCTCGATGATTTCGTCTATCTTTTTTCTGTAATAAGCAGTGACGTTCTTGACATAGTCGATGTCTTTCAAACGACCTTCAATTTTGAAAGAAGTGATGCCTGCGTCGATGAGTTCTTCTATGTTTTTGGAGTTATTCAGATCTCTTAATGAAAGAAGATGTCTGTTGCTAATAAGGCGTTTACCTTCTTTATTCTCGAGGTTCCAAGCGAGGCGACAAGGCTGGGCGCACGCGCCTCTGTTGGCAGAGCGGCCGCCGATGACGTGACTGAGATAACACTGTCCGCTATATGAAACGCACAACGCACCGTGGATGAAATATTCTAATGGGACTGTCGTCTTCGAGCGAATGTCTTTTATCTGTTCGATGCTGAGTTCGCGGGCGAGCACGACTTGCGAGAAACCGACATCTTCCAAGAACTTGACTTTCTCAGCCTCGATGTTATGACATTGAGTAGAAGCGTGCAAGGCGATAGGAGGCATGTCCATATTTAATAGTGCCATATCCTGAACGATGAGCGCATCGACGCCTGCGTTCCAGCAGTCGTAAGCGAGCTTGCGAGCGTCTTCTAACTCATTGTCGAACAACAACGTGTTCATAGTGACATATACCTTTGCATCGAAGAGAGCAGCGTGTCTGCACAATGCTTCTATGTCTTCGATGCTGTTGCCGACCTTTTCGCGCGCTCCGAAACTCGGACCGCCAATATATACTGCGTCGGCTCCATGGTTGATGGCTGCGATGCCAACTTCTAAATTTTTCGCCGGCGATAAAAGTTCTATCTTTTTCATAAGGAAATGTTTGTTGCAAAGATAAGAAAAGGCAAAAGACAAAAGGCAAAAGACGAAAGTTTTTTAAGTCAAAAAAACTGATTTTTAATATTGTTTTTCCATTCTTGAAACGCCATCTGCGTCAGGTGAAAAAATACATAGAAGAATATGGTGATGAATACAAATTCAGAGTCGTATATCTGGAATTATAAACTATCTTAATTCAAAAGTATATTTCTAACTATTTGAATCTTATTTATTTACAAATATATTTTTAAAATTGTAAGATGCAGGTCGCATTTTTTTTAAAAATTGTAAGATGAAGATTGCAATTTTTATTATCTTTGCGTTTATAAATTAAAAATCATTGTGTTATGAATGCTTTGAAGAATGTGTTTTTGAAAGAAATAGAATTGGTTTCAACAAAATATGTGAGATATTTGCATGATGTAATAGAATGGAAGTCGAGGTTGATTGCAATTCTTGGTGCTCGTGGCGTTGGAAAATCTACACTTGTTTTACAACATATTAAATTGTATGAAGATATAAATACAACATTGTATGTCTCTGCTGATAATATTTATTTTTCAGCTCATTCTTTGTTAGAGTTAGCTAATGAATTCTATAATTTAGGTGGAAAAGCATTGTATATAGATGAAATTCATAGGTATAAGAATTGGTCTCAAGAGATAAAAAATATTTATGACTCGTTCCCGGACTTAAGAATCGTATATACAGGTTCGTCTATTTTGGAACTTGAAAAAGGCGGCGCTGATTTGTCACGTAGAAAATTGGAGTATAGATTACATGGTCTGTCGTTTAGAGAATATCTGATGATTTCCCGTGATATAAATGTTAAAACACATTCTTTACAAGATATATTGTCACATAATGTTGAATTTCCGTATGCTGACTATAAACCATTGGCATTGTTTAAAGAATATATGAAAGAAGGTTATTATCCTTTTTTCAATGATTATGGATATTATATGAGGTTATCTTCAATTGTAAATCAAATACTTGAGAATGATATAAAAGATTTTGCGGAAATGACGGTTTCAACAGCTCGTGCTTTGAAAAAACTGATGTATATAATAGCTCAATCTGTTCCGTTTAAACCTAATTATAGCAAGATTTCCAATGATATAGATGTCAATAGAAAACTGGCTTCCGACTTGATGATATATTTAGAAAAGGCTCAACTTATAACTATTCTAAGAGATAACTCTTTTGGAATAAGTTCTTTGGGTAAAGTTGAGAAAATTTATCTCAATAACACGAATTTGTCTTACGCACTGGTAGGAGAAATGACTGATATTGGAAATGCCAGAGAAACAGTATTTTTATCGTTGTTAAATCCGATATATGATATTACTTCATCTCCGCATTCTGATTTTATTGTTGATAAAAAATATACTTTTGAATTAGGTGGAAAGAATAAAAAACAGAAACAGATAAAAGATGTTAAAGATTCGTATCTCGTTAAAGACGATATGGAATACGGTTCCGCTAATATCGTTCCTTTATGGACTTTCGGATTGTTGTATTGAAAGTTTTTTGCAGTGAGCTATGAGCAATCTCACTAACTCCTCACTCCTAACTCCTAATTAAAAAAACGCTTCCCACATCCACCAATTCTCCGTCGTATAATTCTATGAGGTTGAAATTATTGTCTTTTAGGAATCTGTCTAATTCTTCTTTTTCTTTTAAATATTTCGTGCTTCCACAAACGATGAGATTGTTCTTCCAAACGCCGCAACATCCAGGGAAAAATCCATGGTCGTGACCTTCTAATTTGATTTGTTTCGGGTCAATGTAAAGAACTTTGAACTCTGTGTCTCTGTGTCTCTGTGTCTCTGCGACTTCCTTGTAGTCTTGTGGTCTTGTGGTCTTATAGTCTTCCATCGACGTTATAAAACAATTCTCATTCAACGCTACAAGGTTACATCTCGTATATCCCTGATTTACATGGATATGATTTGGGTATAAAGATAAAATCGTGGAGTCGGTGTGTTTTAAATTATGTATCAATGTGTCGCCGATACCGACTGCATTATAAGGAACTGTCTCTGGATATTTCTTCCCGACTTCTTTCTTTCCTTCTGTTAATTTTATTTTTCTTTTCTTCAATTCCTTGACTATTCTCTTCGGCGCGTTAGGCGCATAAATTAAACCATCTTCTGTTTGAAAGAAGAAAATGTCAGGATGAGCGGATATTGATTTATATGTTATTTCAGTAGGATTCAAGAATAAGACATCACCGAGTTTCTTGAGATTCTTCTTTGCTTCCTCTGGCATTCTCGAATCAGCGATGATAGTCGGCAATTCTTCTTTTGAAGTTATAGTAAAATCAAAGTCGGTCACTGAGCTTGTCGAAGTGCCGAATCCTGCCTTCGACAGGCTCAGGCACCCTTGTCTGTTATCTTTTGTCTTTAGTCTTTCGTCTTTAGCCTTAAAAGTCACATTATCAAACTTTTCTAACAATAATTTCTTATTTTCTCCCTTCCATCCGATAGCATGATTAATCTGCGATTCAGGAACGTTGATGATAATGTTTTTACTTTCAGTCTTAATATTTTTTAACTTGTCTTTCCAGATATGACTGAAAACCATTTCTGCGAAGTTCTTATGATAAGGACCAGCGACGTAAGCAGTGCTGTCTAATTCGTCGGAAGTATGAAGCCCGATTCTTAAAACTTTAACGTCATTTTCGGTGAAATAAGAATATAATTTTGCTGAGCGTTTTACGGCGTCTTCAATAGTTAGAGCCTGATATTCTCCAGAATTGTGCATTATTTCTAACTCTGTATTTTTCACTACGATGCAAGGATATATGCGTGTTTCTTTTGCTCCGAGGTTTACAATATCTTTAGCAGTTTGATAGTCTTTTTCGTCGCAGCTATAAGGCAGTCCTATCATCATCTGAAGTCCTAATGTGATTCCTTCGGAGATAATTATCTGTGATGCTTCAGCGATGTCTTCGAAGGAATGTCCTCGTTTACAATGTTTTAAGACTTCGTTGTCGGTGCTTTGAGCTCCGAGTTCTATGTTGAGCATTCCGTAATGTTTAATTTCTTTAACACGTTGATGCGTGATATAGTCGGGACGAGTGCTACAACGAATGCCGTTAATTAATCCTTTGTCGAGATAAGGCTGCACTGCTTCAAGATAATCGTTTTGCATTTTAAGAGGCAGTCCGGTGAAGTTGCCGCCGAAAAATGCTACTTCCACAAAACGTTTCTCTTCTTTGAATGAAGATAAATGATTGTCAATTATGTTTTTAACGTCGTCAGCTTTTACGATGTCGTTTAATCCTGTTATGCTAAATTGATTGCAATAAACGCAGCGATAAGGACAAGCGAGTTCGGGTAAAAAAATCGGTATGTTGTAGTGTTTTATCATTTTGCAAAAATATTTTTTTTCTTTATACGAATTGAAATTTAAGGTCGTTTTTCATAATGTAAATGTTAATTATTTTTATATAAATAAGTTATGAATTTAATGCCAAAATTATTATCTTTGCGAAACTAAATTTTAATTTATAAGGACTATGAAATTACACATTAAGAACTTTGTCATCATTGCAATGCTTGCGCTTGTAACACTTGGAGGTACAACAAGTTGTAGTAGTAAGAAGAAATTGGCTCAAAAAGAATATGAAGCTAAAGTAGAGCAGGCTAAAAAAGATTTGAATGCAATCATAAATGATGAAACGGCATGGACATTGGACGAACAAAAAGCACGTATTGATGAGATAGAGAAAGCAGATTTCCAAAATCCTGAAATTGACGAGTTGATTGTTGCGGCGAGAGAAAAGATAAATCGTAAAGTTGCAGAGGAGGCTCGCATTGCAGAAGAAGAGCGATTACGCTTGTTGGAAGAGCAAAATAAATTGAAACAAGTAACGTCTTTGCAAGATTATTTCGCTATCATAGCAGCAGCTCCAGATACAGAGACAGCAAATGAAAAAATAGCAGAAGCTTTGAAATTGTTTGCTTCTCCTGATGTCCCTGTCTTGATTATTGTATATCATGTTGGCGATATTATTGATTATGATGCACCTACAACAGCTGAAAAATATTTGAATTATATCAAGGACCATAAAAAGGTAAATGTAGGGGTTTATAATGTCAAATATGACAATGGCAACAAAATCACTGAATTAGAATTAATTAAAAAGTAAATGACATGAAGAAGATATTTTTGACATTATTGTTCGGTATATTTTTTATCGGTAACACGCAAATCTGTGCACAGGAATTAAGTCCAGAACGTAAACAAGCTGTTGATAGTCTTGCTCTTGAAAAAGTTCGTGACCTTAGCAAATATATTAAAATCGTTGGCTCAAAAGAAACTCCATGGAGTGAGGCTAACAGGGTTATAGAGCGCGCAGAAGAATTGTTCGCTCCAGATGCTGAAATAGGTGTCTCATCGTTGACAACAAACGAAGTGCTTTATTATAAGGTGCGTCAATATCTTGAAAGATTGATGCGCTTGAATTATGACCGCGTTGAAATTGATTGGTATAAAATAGAGTACGTAAGCGACTTGCAACGTCAGCCTGACGGAACATATGTAGGCGTTATCACTGTGTTCCAAACATTTAAAGGCTTCGATAAAGAAGGCAGACTTATTTACCAAGATACAACCAAGAAAGATATTACTGTTTATGTGAAACGTAAAGAAACTCAAATAGGCGGCCGACTGATAGGCTTCTGGGATGTCTTGCTGGGTGATATGAGAGTTAAGGAAACAACACTTTGATTGTTAAATAGTTAAGTAGCTCTGAATTTCAGAGCTATTTTTTACATTTTTTCTTAAATTTAATTGCTAATGAAGAAGATATTGCGTCTTTTGACATTGTTGATTGTATTCTCAATTGTTGAAATTGCTGATGCTCAGGTATATACTAATCTCGGTGATGTTCAGACCGATGAAAGGGCTTTATATACAATGACGAAACAAATGAGTCAATTCATCAGTCGTTTTAATTATGAAGAAGATCAGTATGGAAAAAAAATAAGTCCGGATTCTCCTGATTATCGTAGCAGGGAAAAACGTAAGACAACATTGCCTCTCCTCTTCGATATGGAAAACCAAAGGACTAATGGATCTTTACGCGATTTCTTCATCGCCGACCTTACAGAAAGAGATACTAATTATTTTGAATTTCTCGGCGGAAAATGGTATTCTGAGGTCTCTGCAACTTTCAAATGGAAAGGCGAAAGCGTCGATATAAGCATGATCTTTGCAATAGAAAAAGAAAATCTTGGCTCTAAATGGGTTCTGACAAATATCTATTTCCCTGAATTTAGCAAACTATTCCCTAAAGGAGATATTGCTGAACAACAAAAACATTTCCTTCATCCAATGAGCCATGAGCTCGATTTCATGAATATTTATAAGGTGTTTAAAACCCCTGAATGTATAGAATATTACGCATCAGAATCATATTCAACAGATTATCTTACTTTGTTCTTCTATGAAATAAAAAACGGTAATCTCGTTTTTGAAAAAGTAAATAGCGAGAAATTCCATGTGTTCCAAATAGATAACTGGTATTTTGAAGTGTCGTGGTTTAATAGAAGCGGATATAATACCGGATGGCTAATATCAAATCTTATCTTCTTGAAAGATAATGAAAAAGAAGAACTTCTGAAATTCTATCAACCAAATATCAATAAATGAAAATGAAAAAAATATCAATTTTTGTATTATTGTTTCTGACTTCTTTGTGCATTAATGCGCAATCAAATTTGTCGTTATCTGCCAACGATAAGAAAGAGTATGAAAACCAAATAAGACAGATGGTTAACTATCTTCAAGAGACTCTTAACTTTATCGGCGACTCTAAGGTTTCTGCCCAGGAAAAGGATATTATCTTCAAAGAAAGTTATAACAAGGTATTTAGAGATGAACACGTTCAGATTGAAGATGACCTCGATGAGAATCGCACAACATCCATAAATAAAGATGTACAGGCTTACCTTAAAGATATTGACTTCTTTTATGATGACGTGAAATTTGAATTCGAGATTCAAAATATTGCAGCTCAGATAAATGAAAAAGCTGAGACATTTTTTAAAGTGGAAATGATTCGCTCAATAGCTGGCCGTAATGTGGTTGGCGATACTATAAATAATACAATAAAACGATTCCTCGAAATCAATGTTGACCCTTATAAAAAAGAACTGAAAATTGTAAGTTTCTATACAACAAAGCCTAATGCTAAAGACGAATTGTTTACTTGGTGGAATTCAATGTCCAAACCTTGGAAAGAATATCTTGGAAAAAATTTCTTCTTGAACGATACAATAGAAATGAGCCAAATCAATATGATTCTCGGCGATGCATATACAATGCCTGTAAAACGTAATTTCATCCTTCAAGATACTTTCATGATTGTTGATAATGACACAATGTCAATGGATCGTATAGACGAATTGTTTGGCCATCAGCCTGATACAATTTTGTATATTGATGATGTGGTCTCTCGTTGGGTCGATGATACAATCGTAGCTTCCTTAAATCCTGTTTACGAATTACTTAGACAGATAACAAAAATTACTGAAGTAAATGTGTCGGGAAATAAGAATATTGATAACCTTGAACCTTTGGCAGAATTGTCTGAACTTCGATTCCTCGATTGTTCTGGAACAAATGTATCAGATGTAAATCCTATTCGTAATTTGAATAAAATCAAAGAATTAGATATTAGTAATACATTGATTACTGACATTTCAAATCTGAAATATGCTAATGTCGTCCAAAACTTTAAAGCTGATAATATCCGAATAAATGATATTTCAATAGTTAGTTTCTTTAAGGATTTGAATAGTTTGTCTGTATCTCATACTGATTTGTCTGATATTAGTTTTTTGGCAAAATGCTCAAATTTAAGCACATTGAACTTGTCGGGAACAAAAGTTGAAGATTTGTCTCCTCTTAGAAATCTTCTTAAATTGTACGATTTAGACGTGGCTAATACATTGGTTGCAGATGTATCTGCTCTACAAGGACTTGTAAATCTTAATTTCCTGAATATAGAAGGTACGCAGGTCACGGATATTTCTTCACTTGCAAACTTGGATAGGCTTAATGAAATTAACTTTTCTAATACTAAAGTCGTGAATATAAATGCATTGAACGACATGCCTCATCTGAGCAAGATATATTGCGACAATTCATTGGTGACAAAAGAAGAGGCTAATGATTATAAAATAGCAAATCCTAATGTGCTTGTAATCAATGAAAGTGATGCTCTTGCAGCTTGGTGGAATGGGCTTCCTTCATTCTGGAAGACGCTCTTGAAAGGACAAGCTATGACAAGTATCAATCCAACAAAAGAGGAATTACACTCAATTATTAACATAAGAACTCTTAAAGTTGACCATTATATGCAAGATGCCGAGCCTATTCGTCGTTTGACAAATCTCGAAAATATAGATCTTTCTAATTCTAAAATCGATGACTTGTCGCCTCTTAATGGCTTGCATAATCTTAAATATTTGAATATAAGCAATACAATGGTATCTGATTTGTCTGCCTTGGCAAGTAATAAAAATTTAAGAGAACTTAATATCGAAAATACAAAAGTAACTTCTTTGACTCCTTTGCATGAAATAAAAACATTGACAAAAATACATGCAGATGGAACGAATGTTTCTACTAAAGAAGTTATTGAACTTAGAAAGATACAACGACAAGTGATTGTTATATATCAGACTGATAATCTTAAACTTTGGTGGGGTAATCTTGATGATACTTGGCGCGAGATATTTAATAATCACTTCTTATGTAATTCAAATCCAACAGCGGAACAACTTCAGACTATTATCAATTTGGAAGAGATTACAATACAGCCAGATAATGTGGTCTATACTCTTGAACCATTGACACAGATGGCTTTTATTAAGAAATTGATTGTTAATAATAATCAAATTCAAGACTTATCACCTTTGTTTGATAAATATTATATGGAGGTGTTGTCGGTAAGTGGAAATCCTGTCGATAATATCGTTCCGCTTTCTAATCTTACAATGTTAAAAAATCTTAATATAGAAAATACAGCGGTTGCAGACTTGAATCCTATTGCTGAGTTAAAAAATATTAAGGTTCTTAATATTGGAGGTACCTTTGTTCGTAACTTGAAACCTCTTACAGGATTTGAGTCGTTGGAAGATTTGTCAATTGTTAATACGGATATTAAAAGTGTGATAACATTGGAAACTCTTCCTTCATTGAAGCACTTGAAGGCTTATAAAACAAAAGTTAAAAACAAACATATCGAGCTTCTTAAATTCAAGAATCCTGATTTGAATGTGATATATTATTGATTAACAATCCATTCTCCAATAATATCGTTGACGAGATTTTGTATCGTTTTTATGGAGAATGTACTATCGTAATGATTTAAGGAATGTCTTTTCTCAAGCTCTTCGGTGTAATCGGAGAGCTTATATGTTTGATGTAGGCTTGTTCCATTAACCCATTCGTAATGTGTTATCGTTGGAACAATTTCTGCTTTTTCGATACAAATGGAACAGTCTTTTTTGCTGATTGTCAATTTTGCCATTCCACCCAAGACTCTTGGAGTAGCTTTCTGTCCGGAAGTGTAATTGCCTAAGGAATAATAACATAAGGCTTTGTTTCCATTGTCTGATTCTATCCATTCGATAGGCTGCAATACATGAGGATGAGTGCCTATTATTAAATCAGCACCATGTTCTGTCATTAATTTCGCTAATTCTTTTTGCGATTTGTTTGGCTTATAAACGTATTCTTCGCCCCAATGAGGAAAAACTATAGTGAAATCGGCAAGTTCTTCTGCTTTCTGTAAATGTTTAATTATCAATGTTGTATCTATAAGGTTGACCAAATATGATTTGTCCTCTGGAAGAATGTGCCCGTTAAGTCCGTAGGTGTAGTTCAAAAGAGCTATTTTAATTCCGTTCTTCTTGATTATTTTAACATTTGCTTTCTCTTTTTCACTTTCGTTGATTCCCAAATAAGTTATGCCTTTTTGCTTTTTCCAATAATCGATACAGTTTGTAACACCTTTAACGCCAACGTCTAATGTGTGATTGGAGGCCTGGAGAACTACATCAAAGCCAGCCTTTACCATAGCATCTCCTAACTCATTGGGAGAGTTGAAATTAGGATAACCATCGTAAGGCACGAAACTTCCGCCTAAAATGGTTTCTTGGTTTATTACAGCAATATCGGCTTCTTGAAAATCATTTCTCATGACATCAAAAAGCCGATTAAAATTGTATGTGCTATCGTTGATTTTACCTGATTTTAATACAGAGTTGTGGATTAAATTGTCGCCAACAGCAATGATATTTACTTTTTCCTTCTTGGTTTTATTTCTTATAACTGTCTTATTACCAATATTTTCTTTATCATTGTCGGAGTTGAATAACAATCCGAAACTCAATATTAAAAATAATGCTTTAAACATATTTCAGGTTTTAAAAATATCAATCGTCGTATGAAATAAGCTTTCCTTTTGAGTTGAATTCTATCTCTAATTTATTGCTTAGTTCTACTGTAATACGATTAAACTCTCTTTCTATGTCAGTGATACACAAATCATTATGATAAGCATTGACATAATCTGTAATTTCCTTTAAGATAAATCCTGTTGGAATGCAGTTTTGTTTACCGCTTACGTCAGTCCAGTCACCTTTTGCATTGAATTCGATTTCTGTGCCGTCTTCAAAACGGATTTTATAATCGATGTCTGCTAATTCTTTGTCTGTCAAAATGTAAGCTACGTTATAGTCGTTAAAGTAGGTTTTAACAAATTCCTGTGCTTTTTGTGGAAGTTGTTGGATGTTTTTCATTCCATTTTGAGCAAATGTAGTAAAGCCTAATAATAGAATAGTTGCTAAAGTTAAAATTTGTTTTTTCATTTTTGTTCGATTTTAAATTAATACAATAATATAACGTATGAAAGATAAAAAGATTTTATTAATTATATTTATTTTGAATAAAAAAATTATTTTATCCAAGATATTTGATAATCAGTTTGTTGCCAAAAATTATTTGTTTCATCGACCTTGTTTGTAAAACCGAGAAGGTAACCTCCACCTCCGGCTCCGCACAATTTTACCTGAAAACCGTTTTTATTGATGTCAAAAAAGAAAAATTCTTTAACATTATCAGGAATCGTGTGCGATAACATTTCTACCTGCATTTCAGATAATTGCGACAACATCTTGAAGAATGTTTCGTCGTTTTTTTCGATTAAAGATGAAATACAATCATTAACGAGAGGAATATATTTATTATTGAATTTTTCCAAATATGAATCATCGTTTCTCATCTCTTTGAATTTCTTGACCAAAGGAGCAGTCGGACTAGTTATCATTGTGTCAATCAAGAAGATATGTATATCTTTTGATAAGAAATCATGCTCTAATATCTGTTGTCTGTTGTTTGTTGTCTGTTGTTCGTTCAAGATAAAAGGCTTTCCTAAATAACATTGCAAGGGGTCGATGCCGGAACTGCTGCCATGAAAATAATTCTCCATTGCAGCCAGAAATTCGATTAATTTGTCTGTTTCTTGTATTTCTGTTAATTTATATCTGTCATAAATGGCAGCTACCAATGCACCGGAACTTCCTACGCCGTAGCCGTTGGGAATATTGGAATCGAAGAACAATCCATCGTTGATTTCTATTTTCATTCTTTTTAAATCTAAAATTTTAAATATCTCATTATCATTAAGATAATTGAAATATTTTAAAAGATTTCTATTCGATTCCGAACTTCTTTCGCAAGGTTTATCGATGATGAAATTCCATTCGCCGCCCACAGAATAATGAGGGATTAGCAAAGCATTAGAGCCGAATATCATAGAATATTCGCCGAATAAAATTACTTTGCCATTATATTTTCTGCTACCCATTGTTGTCGTCAATCCATTTGTTATTGAAACAATAATTTTTCAGTACTTCATCAATGAAAGAATGCACTTGTTCCGAACAAGAATCAGGGTAGAGGAGATGAACGTTAGGGCCTGCATCCAATGTGTAACATATTGGAAGACAAGTCTCTTTTCTGAATTCTAAAATTTTATCGATAATATTTATGGTATTTTCTTCTTTAAGTGTATATGATGGGGTAGAAGTTGCCATCAAATCGTGGAGTTGATTTGCTTCGCTTTCGGCAATTTTTATAAAGCCTTCTAAATCACCTTGTTTCAAGATTGTTAATAAATCTTCAGTGTTTTTTCTTGCTGTTGCGTAACGGTTTTCAGCCATTGGGTGGTTGTTCATCAAAGAATGGCCGGCTCTACTTGATACGCTTTTTTCTTTAGAGCTGACAATCAGAATACTATCGTGATATGTTTTGAAAACAGGATTTATCATATCTGCGATAGATATTGCATATTCGTCGGAACTTTCTGGCAATGAAGGAGTTTTGCCCCATAAAGTCATTGTTGGATAGACGGAGCGGGCAGCGCTTCCGGAAGCTAATCTTGAAAGGTAAGAAGCTTCTTGAAGATTTATTTCATTGTCTTTATATTTTATTCCTAACAGGCAGAGAATCAATGCGCTCATCGAAGATGCGCTTGAGGCTATTCCTGAAGAATGAGGAAAAGAATTGTAACTCTCGATATTCAGATGAAGTCCGTTCAAGAAGGTGAAATGTTCTTTATTTTCTTGAAGATATTTTTCTATTTTAGATTTAAATGCTTGATTTTCTTTTCCTTCAAAATAAAAATCCATTTCAATGGAATTTGGATTTTCGATTTGAGAATAAGTCACTTTTGTCTCAGTGAAACAATTGTTTAAAGTAAAACTTATAGAAGGATTGTTAGGAAGCTGGTTTCCATGTTTTCCCCAATATTTAACGATAGCAATATTAGAAGGGCTGCGTTTTATTATTTGATTGTTTTTCATTTTAGTTTAAGTTGATGGTTTAGAGTTGAATAGTTTAAAGTAGTTTTAAGTAATCAATAGATTATATCTTTATATTTAAAAATTACATTGTGTCCTTTGCCTTCAAAATATTTTTTAACTTTATCAAACTCCCATTCTGTTGCTGCCATGAAGAAGTCGCCGCCCCATGCTCCGAGCGATTTAACTTCTCCTTCGAAATCGCTGAAATATTTTTTGAGTCTCTTGAGCTCTAAACAAGTTGATATTATTTCTTCGTGAATTTTGATAAAATAGCAGAAGTCGCTAAGTGTTTGTAATTCAGGTAAAATCTTGCTGATTTCAGAGATGGATTTTACTTCAGTATCAAAGTTCTTTTTTTTATCGAGAAAAGCCTTTACTTCTTTTCCTGAGTTTTGTTTATGTCCTTGATAGATGAAATATAAATTATTCTTGAAGTTTGGATTGAAGTTGATTGTTTTTACAATAGGTTGATTGTTGGTTGTTGGCCCGTTGTTTATTTCATAAAATATTGGGCCTTCGGCTTTTGCACATGCGATGTCGTAGCCTGAGCCTTTAAATGTAAAATCTAACAATTGATATGGGTTAATGTTAGCCCATTCTGATATGTTATTAATTAGTGTAGAGCTGCTGCCAAGTCCCCATTGCGAGTTGAAATCCAAGTGGCAGCTGAATCTAAAGTCGTTAGCTTCAGAGAAAGTATTGTTATTCAGAGATTTGACCTGTTTTAAAATATTTGATAATCGTTCAGCCTTTTCAATATCGTCGCTATTTTTAACACTGAAGTCGTTTTTGTCTAAAACAGCTGAAAACCAATGTCCTTCTGGAGTTTCTGCATCCCAATGAATCAGATTTTCTTTTTTATCTAATAATTCAACATTCATACTTTGGCCGAACTTCAAAGGAAGTGCTAAGGCCGTTGCTCCTTTCAAAACGAGATATTCTCCCGTTAATAAAAATTTACCATTAGATTTAAAACGTTGAATCATTTTATAAAGTTTATAGATTACACTCCTAACTCCTGATTTTTCTCAAGAAGGTTTCTGCTTCAGAATAAGATACAGTTTTATCTTTAAAGTATTCGGTGGCTAAAGTTTTCTCGTCTTTATTAGCTCCGAGTTGATTAAGAATATTGGCAAGGTGCATCTTCATGTGACCTTGTTGTATTCCTTTTGTTGTCAATGATTTAACGGCTGCATAATTGTTGGCAAGTCCCATTGTGGCAGCAATCATCATTAGTTCTTTAGCGGAAGGATTGCCAAGCAATTCCAATGATTTTTTTGCCAATGGGTGTAATGAAGTCAATCCGCCTACTGTTCCGAGAGCGAGAGGTACGTCGAGGGTGAAGCGGAACATATCGTCATGAATATCAACATGAGAAAGGCTTTTGTAGTGGCCGTCTTTAGCTGCGTAAGAATGGCCTGCCGCTTCCGTAGCTCTAAAATCGTTGCCTGTGGCTATTACCACGGCGTCAATTCCATTATAAATTCCTTTATTATGTGTTGCTGCGCGATAAGAATCTATCAATGCAATATCGACAGCCTTTTTGAATTTCTCGGCAAATGCTTTACCGTCAAGGTTTTCATCAACGCCATCAAGTTGACTTGTAGGGCATTCAACCCATACTTTCACGCGGCATTCTGGGGTGTAGTTTGACAAAATGCACATCACAATTTCAACGGCTCTGTCTTTTTCTTCCAAATTTTCTTGTTTTAAGAAGAAGTCTTGAAGAGTATGTCCGAAAGTCTCAAGGATTGAGTTTATGAAATTGGCTCCCATTGAGTCGCAGGTGTTGAAAGTGACGAGGAACTGATAATAGTCAGGTATTTTGTCGGTATAGTCAATGAGTTGAATATCAATAATTCCTCCACCGCGTTTTGTCATTTTTTCTGTGATAGAAGATGTGCTCTTCAGAAATTCATCTTTTATTTCAGGAAGGAGATTGTTCAGAATTTCCTTGTCGCCTTTCCAGCAAAAGTGCACTTGGCCGACTTTTTTTACGTCAACGATTTCAGCGTGAAAGCCGCCGCGTTCGCCCCAGAACTTGGCTGCTGCTGATGCTGCTGCCACCACAGAGCTCTCTTCTATAACCATAGGGACAACATAAGATTTGCCGTTGATTATGACATTGGGTGAAACACCATACGGCACATGATAATTGGAAATCGTGTTTTCGCTGAATTCGTCAAATTGTTTTTGCTTTTCATCGTCTTGATACCAAAAACTTTTTAACAAATTAATAAACTCACTTGGATTTTCAATGTATTCAGCTACAGCCTTTAACTTGTCTTCCTTGAGAAGCTTGGAAAATCCTTTTAATATAATGTCTCTTTTTCTTAAAGATGTACTTTCTTCCATATCAAAATTAAATTATGCAAAAGTACTAAATTATTACCTCGAAAAATAAATACTTTATATAAAAGATAACATTTTTATTTTCATGAAAAAAGCATATCTTTGTAACCAAATTATTTACAAAATTTTATTAAAATGAAAAAATTATTTACTCTTATCATTGCAATTTTTTTGTGTATTAATGTAAAGGCACAAACATCTCTTACAGAAGCTGTTGACTTCACAGTTACAGATTGTTACGGAGAAGAAATCAGACTTTTCGACATCTTGGATAGAGGTCAATATGTTCTTATTGATTTCTTTTTCATGAATTGTACTCCATGCCAAACTGTAGCTCCTAAAGTGGTGGAAGCATACAAAGCTTTAGGATGTAATCAGCATGATGTTTTCTTTATGGAAATTTCTCCTGTCGATAACAATGACGTGTGCCAATGGTGGGCAGAACGCTATGAGGTGGAATACCCGACTGTCGGACAATTTGGTGGAGGCGGTGATGTGGATTATATTTACGGTATTTCTTCATATCCTACTTTCGTCCTCATCGCTCCTGATAGATCAATTGCTTTCCAAGATATTGACATCTATCCAATTCCTGACGCACAGACAATCATCGATTATTTGGCTCCGTTCGGAATAGAAGAACATAGCTGTGAAGAAGCTCCTGTGTTAAATCCTTCAGTTGAAATAACCTTGGGAGAAGTCACAACGACAACAATCGAAGCTACTTTCACACCAAACGACGATTGTGCTTCATATCATCTCTTGGCAGATACGCAAGCAAACATGGATATGTGGGTAACAATGATGGGCGTCTCATTGGAAGAATTAATCGTGATGTGGGGCATCGAAAAGACTTCAGAATACACACACACATGGGATGAGTTCGCACCAAATACAGAATATACCGTTTATGCCCTTCCAAAAGATGCAGACGGTAACTTCGGCGAATTGGTAACAGCAACTGTCACGACGGAACAAGCTGGTGGAGCTGGAACTTCAGTCATCGAGCTCGTTGTTGAAGTCTTGACAAAAACCACAGTAAAAACAACGGCAACGCCTAACGCAGAGACATCAGTATATCATTATTGCTTGGTAGAGAAATCATATTTCGAAGAGATGGGCGAGGAAGCATTTGTACAATATTTACGCGAGGAAGACCCATATCCATTGTATGAAGTTGACGTATGGGAATGGCTTGACCTTACTCCAGAAACAGATTATTATGCAGTAGCAACGGGCCAAAACGCTGATGGCGAATGGGGCGAGACAACGATAGTTCCATTCAGAACAGAAGTGGAAGGCTTCGACGAACTCGTGAAGACAAACTTCAGCATCTATCCAAACCCAGCTACATCGACAATCAATATTTTGTCTGATGCAAAAGGCACAGCTAAGATTTTCGATATGACTTCACGCTGCGTGAAGGAAGTTCAAATTGATGGTACAACTACAATAAATATTGAAGGTTTGGATAAAGGTGTTTATTTCATCAATCTTAACGATAGCGTTAAAAAATTAGTCATCAAATAAATTTATTATAAATAATCGATTGTCAACGGTCAGCAGTAATTCTGTTGACCGTTGTTATTTAAAATGAAAAAGATTCCTTTAAATGTTAAAAATGAATATTTTGGAATATTTTTTTATACTATAAATTAAAAAATAAATTAACTTTGCAAAAAATTTCAAATCACATTTTTAATTAACATTATTTAAAAAATGAAAAAACTTTTTACTTTATTTTTTGCTCTCGTATTGAGCATTGGTGTTAAAGCTCAAACTCCTTTGACACAAGCAGTTGACTTCTCAACAATCGACCATCATGGTAATGAAATCAATTTGTTTGAAATCCTCGATAGAGGTCAATATGTTTTGATTGATTTCTTCTATACTTCATGTGGCCCATGTCAAAATGCTCTTCCTAAAGTAGTTGATGCATATTATGCATTAGGTTGCAACCAACATGATGTTTTCTTCATGGAAATTTCTCCAACAGACCATAACAATGAACCTTACTTCTTCATTGACAATTGGATCGAAACTTACGGTATTGAATATCCAACAATTTACGCAACAAGCGGTGGTACACACTCAGGTACTTACATCTGCGATGAGTTATACCAAATCCCAGCATACCCAACAATGGTTCTTATCGCTCCAGACCGTCAAATCGTACTTCAAGATATTTGGCCAATTAACTCAGCTCAAACAATCATCGATGCTCTCGCAGCATTCGGCATTGAAGAACACGACTGCGACGAAGCTCAAGCTCCAGCTATCGTTTTTGAAGTTGAAAGAGAAGCTTCATACGAAATCGATGTTAACTTCACTCCAAATGCATCATGCGCTTCTTACTATGTTTTAGCAAGCACAGAAGCTGAACTCGATGCAGAAACAATCAAGGCAGAAGGTCAAGAATTAACAGCAGCAGGCTCACACACATTCACAGAATTGACAGCTGAAACAGAATATAACATCTACGCTCTTCCTGTAAGCGCAGAAGGTGAATATGGTCAAATTAAAGTTGAAACAGCTCTTACAAAATGTGATGCAACAGAAGGTGAAGCTGTTATCGAACTTAACGTTGCTGAAGTTCCAGGTTTCATTATCGCTGACGCTCTCCCAAATAGCGCAACTTCAGAATACCACTACGCTTTCGTTAAAGTTGAAAAATTTGAAGAATGGGGTGAAGAATATGCAATCTTCCAATTGTTACGCGACCAACATCCAGTTTGCGGAAACGACTTCTGGCAATTAGACATCGCTTACTTTGAAGAAGGTGTTGAATATTTCTGCTATGCTATCGGTTACAATGCTGACGCTGAATTAGGCGAACCAACATACGTAAGATTTACAGTTGGCGGCGACGGCGTCGTTGAAGTATTAAGCGACGAATTCACAGTTAGCCCTAACCCAGCTAAATCAACAGTCAACGTTAACTTAAACGGCAACGCTCAAGTTAGAATCTTCGACATGACAGGCCGCTGCGTAAAAGAAGTTAATGCTACAGACAACACAACAATCAACATCGAAGACTTA
>JAGBVS010000016.1 GCA_017630195.1 Bacteroidales bacterium
AAATCTGTGGTTGTAGAGGGACTTGAGAAATCTGTGAAATCTGTGAAATCTGTGGTTGCTGAGGCTTTTGTCTTTCGTCAAAAAAAAGACGCCACTATGTAATATCAGCGTCCACTTGTTGTCTTGTAGTCTTAAAAAAACATCATTCCACAACGATTCTGCAATTTATTGCTTCTTCGCCGTTTGTAAGTCTTATCATGTAAACACCTGATGTTTCAATGCCGTCTATCTTGTTTACATTTGAATATTCTGCAATCTTAACACCGATTGTATTATAGATTTCTACTCTGTCGCATGTCATGCCGAGATTGATTTCTGAATTGACATTAGCAGGATTTGGATAGATGTTGATTCCTTTTGATAAATTTTCACCGATGCCTTCTGTGTCGAACATCATCGCAATTGGATTGTCAACCGAGCCGTATGTAGCGTTTGTTGAGAAGATTACGTTTTCTTCTGTGAAGACAGCTTCTTCTGCGTCGGCATTTACATCATAATATCTGAATGTAACTTCTTCGTTAGATTCGCCGTATATTGTCATGAAAATCAGGTATGAATCCAATGCCTCGATATAGATTGGTCTTGCGCTGCCGCGTAACTCCTCGCCTACGAATGCGCCGATTTCATATTCTGTTTCTAAATTATCTTTAACAAAAGCTATCATGCTCATATTATTGGCGTATTTTCCTGCGTCTGCAATCCAATGATTGTCTTCTGTTGTCACGTTAGCTTTTCTTCCTTTTGAAGATGAGTTTGAAGGATAGACGAGAGTCTTTGTCGTTCCTGATGTGTTTTGATACATATAACCTTCGCCAGGAGTCATTGTGTTGAGTCCGCCGACCCAGCCGATTCCGTCATAATATTGTGAGAATACAGTCTTTGACTTGATATAATCTCCGTGACTTGGATTTATAGTATTCAACGCTTCCTCGACATCAATGTTTTCGCTTACTAAATATGAAATCCATCTCCAGTTGGTTCCTATTGAAATCGGATGGTTTTCTGGGATTACCTTGTCGCCTGACAATGTCAGTTCATGAGCTGCAGAGGTTTCTATCATGTACATGCTTTCAACTGAAACGGAAGTGAGAGAGCCGTACCATCCGGAACTTGAATTTGACACGAAAGCTGTCTGGTTCTTGATTTGAAGGCCGTTTCCTCCGAGAGCTTCTTCTATCATTTCAAGGCCTTCTGCACCAGAAATCTCGATGTAGGATGAGAACCAGCTCCAGCCGGATTTAAGATTTCTGCTTTGTACGCAGTTGAAGTTAGCAACCAATTCTCTTGATTCCGTCACTGTAAAGGAATATTCGGTTTCTTCCGAAACGATTGTTCCTTCTTCTGTCCAGTTTATAAATTGATAACCTTCGTTTGCTGTTGCTGAAAGTGTTGCCGTCTCGCCATGAGTGTAAACTCCTGAACCGCTTATTGAGCCGCCTTCCGATGGATTTGCGTTTGCTGTTACATTATAAGTTAATAGTTCAAAGTTAGCGACTAATTCTCTGGCTTCTGCCACTGTAAAACTATATTCTGACTCTTCCGAAACGACTGTTCCTTCTTCTGTCCAGTTTATAAATTGATAACCTGTATTTGCTGTTGCTGAAAGTGTTGCTGTCTCGCCATGAGTGTAAACGCCAGCACCGCTTATTGAGCCGCCTTCTGCTGGATTTGCACTTGCTGTTACATTATATGTTAAAAGTTCAAAGTTAGCAACCAATTCTCTTGATTCCATCACTGTGAAGGAATATTCAGCTTCTTCCGAAACGATTGTTCCTTCTTCTGTCCAGTTTATAAATTGATAACCTTCGTTAGATGTTGCTGTTAAGGTGACAATATCGTTTATAGCATATTCTCCAGCGCCAGAAACAGTACCAGCGATTTCTGGATTTACGCTCGCTGTAATATTAACCATATTGCTGAAATTAAGAACATAAGGAGTTTCTATACTGCCCAATGTTCCGTTGACTGCAAATGTTATCGCTTCCGGACTTCTCAAATCCATAACCTCTTCTGTTTCACAATTATATAATCTAAAGGAAATCTCATCATTGTCATTGCCATGGACAGTGAGGAAAACGAGATATTTATCCAATTCTGGAATATACTGAACAAGTTGTGAGCCTCTCACTTCCTCTCCGCAGAACGCACCTATTTCCAAAGAAGTAGAGTTTTGGTTAACGCCGTCTATCTGTACCAGACCTATAAGACTCATGTTGTTGGCATAAGCGCTTTCATCTACTGTCCAGTAGTTTGTTGGACCCATTGGCAAGATTGTATATTCATTCCAAGGACTTGCAGCTTTATAAGCATCTACTGACTGTGCAGGGACGTAAATTATCATGTCGGAAGGACAACCATCAAATGTTTTAGAATCAGTTTCAGGGACATTTTCGGCATGACAAATTATAGTTTCTAGATTAGAACATGCAAAAAAAGTATAAGATCCAATGAAATTTATACTACTTGGTAACTCTATAGTTCTCAAACTTGAACAATAAGAGAAAACATCTTGGTGTTCAATAGACTCCAATTGCGAATCCTCTTCGAACGTAATATTTGTAAGATTGTCACAATATCCAAAAGCCCAAGCGTCTATAGAAGTAATGCTATTAGGAATCTCTATGCTTGTTAATTTGGAACATCCCCAAAAAGCATAATAACCAATAGAAGTAACTGTATTGGGTATAATTGTATTTTGACAGCCAGATATCAGCCTGTTTGTAGCTGTTTCTATAATCGCATTACAATTATTTCTGCTGTCATATATAGGATTACCATCCTCAACTGTTATGCTTGATATATTCGGACATGTTGCAAACACACCATTTTCAATGGTTGTAACACTGCTTGGTATTTCCACATTTATTAAGCCGCTAGCACAAAAAGCGGCATATTTTATAGAAGTAACACTATTAGGAATTTCTATGCTTGTCAGATTATTACAAACATAAAAAGCATATTCTCCAATAGAAGTTACCGTGTTAGGAATTAGCGTATTCTGACATCCTGCAACCAATGTATTTGTTTCAGTTTCTATAATGGCATTGCAATTGTTTCTGCTGTCATAAACAGGATTGTCTTCTTCAACTGTTATGCTTGTTAAATTGGAACAAGAATAAAAAGCCATATCCCCTATAGAAGTGACTGAGTTAGGAATCTCTATGCTTGTTAAATTGGAACAAGAATTAAAAGCCCCATTCCCTATAGAAGTGACGCAAACCTCCTTTTCTGATATTTCCACTAATGATGGAATTGTAATTTCTGTTGGAGTTGTCGGTTGTGTGCTGCAAACAACTTCACATTCCATTGCTCCATCCATTGTAAAACCTACTAATGTAATATATCCTTGATCCTTCAAATCCTGAATTGTCTTTCCTGCAAGATTATCAGGATTAACAACTTGGGTTATAACACCTTTATTCATCAAACCAATTATTTGTTCTCTTGTTAAAGGCTTATAACCCGTTACTGTAAACTTCAAGGAATATCCGTCATAATCAATGATGGTTTCGTCACCAACATTTTGTGCAAACAATCCCATTCCAGAGATTAAGATTGCAATGAAAAGTAAAAGTTTTTTCATGATATAATGATTTTAAATTTTTTCAGTGATGGAGTTTTGAAGTTTTGAAGTTATGGAGTGATGTTGTGATATAGTTAAATTAGGTAGCAAATGTTTTTATTTCATTTTTATTTGACAAGTGTTTTCGAGAGAAAATTTTGAGAAACTTGAGGTGCTAAGAAATCTGAGAAATCTGTGCTTGTAGAGGAACTTGAGGGACTTGAGAAATCTGTGAAATCTGTGGTTGCTGAGGCTTTCGTCTTTCGTCTTTTGTCTTTCGTCAAAAAAAAGACGCCACTATGTAATAGCAACGTCCTCTTGTAGTCTTGTAGTCTTGTTGACTTGTAGTCTTTTTTCTTATCATCCGCATTTTGAATAGCCGCAGTTTTTACAGTGTTTGCAGCCGTCTTCATATACTAAGGCTTCGCCACATGTTGGGCAAACCTCTTTATCTACTTTTGTTCCGTCAGGAATGTAACGCTTCAATGCACGAGCGATACCGTTTTTCCATGCGTTGATATTGTCTTCGTCAACGCTCAAATTCTGAATCAAAGTAACCACATTTGAGATTGGCATTCCGTGACGCAAGATACCGGAAATCAATTTTGCGTAGTTCCAGAACTCTGGACTAAACGAACGTGAAAGTCCTTCTATAGTTACTTTATAACCTTGTTTATCTTGGAATTGCAAGTCATATCTTGATTTGCCTTCTTCACCTTTATTCTTTGTAATCCATGCTGTTTCAACGAATGGTGGCAAATAGAAGTCGTCTTGTTTACCGAGGAAAATTTCGTAAGGTTTATTGTTGATTTTACCTACGAAAGCGATCCATTTCTCGTAATTATTTTGGAAACGCACGACATCGCATTCGAGAGTCTTAGGACGTACAGGTGAGTGTGTTTCAATAATATCGTTTTCTGAACGGTTGTTTTTGTTATCTTCTTTTGATTTATTTGAAACGAGGACGCCAGTACGAGATCCGTCGCGATATATTGTCATGCCTTTACAGCCGCATTCCCAAGCTGTAAGATATATCTGGCTTACGAGTTCTTCTGTTGTCTCAGCAGGGACGTTGACAGTCACGCTGATTGAGTGGTCAACCCATTTTTGCATTTCGCCTTGCATCTTGACTTTGTTAACCCAGTCGATGTCGTTGGCTGTAGCTTTATAATAAGGTGACTGATTTATTATTTCTTGAAGTTTTGCATCGTCGTAGTTTTTAACTTCTTCCACATTATAGCCATTGACTTCGAGCCAGGTCATGAATTTAGGGTGGAATACGTTATATTCTTCGAATGAGTTGCCGTCGTTGTCTGTGAAAGAAACCTTTGCGTTTTTATCGTTAGGGTTGACTTTACGGCGGCGTTTGTAAGAAACCATAAAGACTGGTTCTATACCAGAAGTTGTTTGAGTACAGATACTTACAGTTCCTGTAGGAGCTATTGTAAGCATTGCAATATTACGACGTCCGTATTTCACCATATCTTGGTAGAAATTCTCATCCATTTCGCGGAGACGTCCTATAAACGGATTGTTTTCTTCGCGTTTAGCATCATATATCTCAAATGCTCCACGTTCTTTAGCGAGGTTCACTGACGATTTATAAGCTTCGAAAGCGAGGAGTTTCTGTACTGATGTAGAGAACTCGATAGCTTCATCTGATGCGTAGCGTTTGCCGAGAGCTGCGAGCATATCGCCTTCAGCAGTGATGCCGATACCTGTACGACGACCTTGGAGCGCTTTTTTACGGATATTTTTCCAAAGGTCAACTTCGCATCTTTTAACTTCGTCGCTTTCAGGGTCGGAATAAACTTTTTCGAGAATAGCGTCGATTTTTTCTATTTCGAGGTCTATGATGTCGTCCATCATTCTTTGAGCTATAGCGACATGTTTGCCAAAGAGTTCTGCATTGAAGCGAGCTTTTGGTGTGAAAGGATTTTCGACATAGCTATAAAGGTTCATAGCGAGGAGACGGCAGCTATCGTAAGCGCACAAAGGAATCTCGCCGCATGGGTTGGTGCTCAATGTTTTGAATCCTAAGTCGGCATAGCAATCTGGAATAGATTCGCGTGTGATAGTATCCCAGAAGAGAACGCCAGGCTCAGCTGACTGCCATGCGTTATGGATAATCTTATCCCACAATTTCTTAGCGTCAATCTCTTTTGTGAACTGAGGATTTTCTGAATCGATAGGATATTTTTGAACGAAAGGCTTGCCTTCTTTTACTGATTTCATGAAATCGTCGCTAATACGAACAGAGACGTTAGCATTAGTGATACGACCTTGTTCCATCTTAGAGTCGATGAAATCTTCTGAGTCAGGGTGATTGATGCTGATGCTCATCATCAAAGCGCCGCGACGGCCGTCTTGAGCGACTTCTTTTGTTGAGTTGGAATAACGTTCCATGAAAGGAACGACACCTGTTGAAGTGAGAGCGCAGTTCTTGACAGGGCTGCCTGCAGGACGGATATGAGAGAGGTCATGACCAACGCCGCCACGACGTTTCATGAGCTGAACCTGTTCTTGGTCTATCTTCATGATAGCGCCGTAAGAGTCAGAGCTTCCGCCTGTGCCGATAACGAAACAATTTGACAATGATGAAATCTGGAAATTATTTCCTATACCAGCCATAGGGCTTCCTTGTGGAACAATATATCTGAAATTCTTGAGGACATCAAAAATCTCTTCTTCTGACATTGGATTTGGGTAGCTTTTCTCGATACGAGCAATTTCTGAAGCAATGCGATGATGCATATCGTCAGGTGTCAATTCAAAAATATTGCCATCACTGTCTTTCAATGCATATTTGTTCATCCATACGTCGGCTGCCAATTGATCGCCATTAAAATATTTTATGGTAGCTTCTTTTACTTCTTCAACAGAATATATCTTATACTCTTTGTTTTCCATTTTGTCAGAATTGTTTTCAATATTTTTGTTATCTAAAATTTGTTCTTCAGGCATTATGGTTTCTTTATCATCTGCTATAATCTCAACACGAGCTTCATCAACAATAGAATTATCTTCAAATTCCATTACAGAAAATAAATCTTGCATTTTTTTAACTTTTTTGCTCATTACTTATGTGTTGATTTTAAATAGATTAAATAAAAAAAACTCTAAATTCCTGCCCAAAATTTCGGTTTGCTAAATTATAAAAAAGATAAATGATAAGCAAGTAATTAGTTTAAGATTTTTTGTTTTTATCAACAGATTTTTGTTGAAAATTTATTGTTATTTTTTGCGTCTTGGCGCTTTATTTGTTTCGATTTTTTTCATAAAATAGCAGACTCTTAAAAAACTATCATTATGTTAAATATTAAATGTTTCAGCTTCAATCCTATTAGTGTAAACACATATATAATATACAACGAATCAAAAGACTGCGTCATCGTTGATGCCGGAAATTGCAATTCAAGAGAAGATAACGTTTTGTTTGATTTCATAGAAAAAAATCAGTTAAATCCTATTATGATTTTAAACACTCACGCACACATCGACCATATTTTAGGCAATTATTCAACGGCGAAGAAATACCAGATTCCGCTGGCCTCACACCCTGACGGCGAAGAATATTTCAAGAGCGCATATTCCTACGCATCAGCATTCGGAATAGAATACGATAAAAACAATACCGTTTATCCAACTATTGAATTATACGACAATCAAATAATAAAAATCGGCGATGACGAATTAGAGGTGATTCACACACCGGGACACGCCAAAGGCTGTTGTTGTTTCTATTGTGAAGAACAAGACTTCCTGATTACAGGCGACACCTTATTCCTAAGAAGCATCGGACGTACCGACCTTCCAGGAGGCTCCTACAGCGAAATCGTTGACAGCATAAGAGAGAAATTGTACGAATTGCCAGACGAGACAGTCTGTTTCTGCGGTCACGGCCCCAACACTACAATAGGTGAAGAGAAAAAATTCGGATATATAAGACCTTAGTCATCTCTTCCACTTAATATTCATTTTTCCAATGACAGTATTAATTTCAGAATAAATACAAGCGTTTTTATATAAGCCTAATTTATTGTTTGTCAAGTTTTTTTCACCAAACATAAGTACGTTGTCTTCACCTAAACGATAGTAATAGTCGCCATCATAATGATACATTTTTATATAAACTATGCTATCGTTTTTGAAGACGAGTTCGTTTTTACTTTCTTCTTTTCCATATTGTGCTATCATTTCCGGTGTAGCTTTTCTTTCATTAAAATCGAAAGTCAATTCATCAACAACCCATCTACCATGAAGCGCATTATCATTTTGCGACGTACAAGATGTCATCAACACGAAAAAGACAAAAAAAATCTTAACGATAAGTTTCATAAACAATCTATCTTTCAGTTTTCATAATTAAAGAAAGACGCGCCAATGCATCTAAAACATTGACACGTCTTTATGATAATGTTAAATTATATCACTCCAGGGATTCTCATCCATTCTCTACCTTCAGCGCAGCATGCTTCTACTTCTGCTACTGTCTTTGGTATCGGACGGCCGAGGACTCTGTTGCCTTCTGCTGTGATTAACAAATCGTCTTCGATTCTGATTCCGCCGAAGTCTTTGAATGTCTCAACTTTATCGTAGTTGATGAATTCTTTATGTTTGCCTTCAGCTTTCCAGATGTCTATTAATGTTGGGATGAAATAGATTCCAGGTTCATCTGTGACAACCATTCCTGGTTTCAAGACTTTACCGCAGCGCAAGCCTTTGAAGCCTTCTTTTGTTGAACGTGGTGTTTCTGCATCATAGCCGACGTTGTTTTCGCCGAGGCCTTCCATATCGTGGACATCCATACCCATTGCGTGGCCGAGGCCGTGAGGCATAAATAAATAATGTGCGCCTACAGCAAGTGCGTCATCAACGCTGCCTTTCATCAAACCTACTGCATTCAAGCCTTCGATGATAGTACGTACAGCGAGAGTATGCATGTCGAAATATCTGATGTTAGGACGTGTGTTCTTGATGACTTCCATATTAGCTTTCAACACGATATTATAAATGTCACTTTGACGTGAGTTGAATTTGCCGCCTACAGGAATTGTACGTGTGAAGTCGGAAGCGTAGTAGTTCTTTGTCTCAGCGCCAGCGTCGCAAACGACCATTCTTCCTTCTTGGAGAATATTGTTATGATTGTGGTTGTGTAATGTTTGTCCGTCAAAGCTAAGGATAACAGGGAAAGAAACGCCGTAACCATTTGATATAGCGATGCCTTCAACAGCGCCTGCTATTTCCTGTTCGATAACGCCTGGCTTACACATTTTCATTGCTGTTGTATGCATATAATATGCTGTGACAGCTGCCTTTTCCATATCTTCAATCTCGACTTCAGTCTTGATTTCACGAAGTTTAACGACTTCTTGGATAAGCTCCTGGCTTACATATTTTGAGAGATTGTCGATATCGGTGTTGAACCATTTGGCGAGTTTAATTTTCATGTCGCCACGGTAAGGAGGCAACATGTGGATTTGTCTGCCTTTAGCGACAGCATCGCGGAGATATTCACCGAAACCGTTGATGTCGCGAGTTTGTTTGACAGCGATCATCTCACCTTGTTCTGTGAGAGAAGGAAGATTGCCACACCAGATAATATCGTCTATTGTTATTTCTCTGCCGAAAAGAATTTCTTCGCCTGATTCAAAGTCGATGACACCCACCAAGTCAGGAGTGTCGAGACCGAAGAAATAAGCGAAATTGCTATCTTGACGATAACGATAAGTGTTGTCAGGGTAATTGAGAGAAGCCTCGTCGTTAGCTGGGAAGAAAGCTATACCTTTGAGACCTGATTTTAATAAAGCGGCGCGACGGCCTGCGAAAACTTCTTTTGAAAACATAGTATTTATTTTTGCTATGAGCTCTGAGCTATGAGCCCCGAGCTACTTGATTATTAACTTTTTTATTTAAGGCTTAAAGTTTAAGGTTTAAGGTAACTTTCAAAAAACCTTTAGCCATTAGACTTTAGCCTTTTTTCATTGCAACAAAGATAATATTTTTTGTTGGAAGATTTATCTTTTTAGATTAATAAAATGTTATGAGAGTTTCTATAAATTCCACATCTATATTAAGTTCACTGACGACAATTAAGACTTTACTTGATTTATTATTTATTAATCAAGACCTGACAATTCTCTCTGTTTAGTATTTTGTATAGTCTTTAGTATTTTGTATAGTCTTGCTTTGAGAGAGAACATCGAATTGCCTCTGTGCTTCCTGTTGTATTAGTTCAAAACGCTGTTCTTTAGATATGTTCTGCGATATAAGATAAGAATTAAAACTTTGCATATTGTCCAATACAATCAACCCTTCTAATGGCAAATAGTCCCTGTGGTTCTTGTTAGACATCACTAAATCAGGATGTTCTTCAGACCACTGCTTAGATGTATATCCTAATGTCGCATAATTTATCAATTCTGCCTCACTCGCATAAATTATTCCCAACTTATCTTTTGGCAAAGCCGATAACGGAACAAGATATTTTTTTACGGCATCAGTCTGTATAACATAGTTTGCTTTTGCCGTAAATCTATGATACAACCAGTCTGCACTTTTAATTTGCTTTTGCTCTTCTTCCTTTAGTCTTTGAAACTCTTTTATAACAAGCAGATTAAACTCTGGACTTAACCACATACCAAAATGATATGCAATGTCTGTATGAGCATAAGTACCACCATATTTACCAGTTTTTGCAACAAGTCCTATCGCATCTGTTTTTTCGACCCATTTTTTCACAGATAATTTGAAGCGATTTAATCCTACTTGCATCATAATTCCGTCGAATTCGACGGAATTAAAACTCATATTATTCAATCGTTCCCAAATACCTAAAAACTCTACTGTATTCTTATTTCTCAACCAGTTTTCTATCAAGCTATTACCACCTTCAAATGCCTTTGTCATATCCGTTAAAGATATGTAGTCTTTTTCATTATATGATGTGATGGAAATAGATGTACCTTGCACTTGTATAAGTTTGTTTTTAACTAAATTTGATTTAATGATTTTGATTTTTATTAAATTATTATCTATTTCTTATTGCAACAAAGATAATATTTTTTGTTGGAAGATTTTTTTAGATTCTTTTTATATTGAAAAAAGTGTTAAAGATTTTGCCTAAATGCCAAGAGACGCACCAATAACACCTTATCTATTTCATCGGTAACATTGATGCGTCTCTTAATTATGCATTATGAATTATGCATTATGAATTACTCAAAAATCCCACTTCACACCAAAGCATGGATTGACATAGAATTTTTTGCATTGGCTCAAACCACTGAAGTTATACGACATCTCAACTTCACCGCCGATGTTGAAGTTCGGACAGTTGAAGAATTGTCCTACGTTATACCAAATCTGTGGTTCTGTGATGAAACTGAATTGTGTCACTGTATGTGGCGGCAAAGTATATGTCCAAACATTTTCTTCCCACCATAAATCAGCAAAACCGCAGAATCTCAAACCTTTCACATTGAAGATGTCTTGCATTCCCCAAACGATAGAGAATTGCAATGGAATCATCTGTTCTTTATGAGAGATGGTTTTGTACAACGCATAAACCGTCAAAGTGTTTCTGTAATCTTCCGAGTGTAAGAAATATTCGGCACCGAACATCCAAGCGTTGTTGATGTTGTAACCAAAACCTCCTGGAATAACGCCTAAACCTCCAGTATATTCAACATGTGCGCTTAAATTCTTGAGTTTGCTGTCTTGCCAGAAGTTAAAGGCTCTTTCGATTTCCATATAAGTTCCCATCATGCCATAGTTGTTAGGATGGTTTTTCCCGTTATGATAGAAATCTGCGAAGAAGAATGTGCCGCCCCATTTGTCGGCTTTATACATTTCAAATGTCGTTGTAATGTATTGGCGTTCTTCGCCAAAGTCATACATCACTTGAAGATTTTGTGCTTTTGCCGCAAAACCTAATCCCATGAAAATCATGAGAACCAAAATTGATAATGTCTTTTTCATGTTGTTTATTTTTAATGTTTATTGTTTAATGTTTATAGATTATTATAAATTCTAAAGTTTATCCAATCTACGCAATCTGTGTAATCTGTGTAATCTGTGGTTTATAATTCCTAATTCCTCATTGCATTCTCAATTTCTTCCACTTCAATAGGAAGTCCTTCAAAGAGATTTATCGGTTCGCCTTCTGTGATAAGGAGGTCGTTTTCAATTCTTATTCCTATTCCTTCTTCTCTGATGTAGATTCCAGGCTCGCATGTGAGTATCATTCCCGGTTTGAAAGGCTCGTATTTATCGACGCTATCGTGTACATCGAGGCCGATATGATGAGCCATTCCGTGCATGAGATATTTACGATACAATGGAGCATCCGGATTTTGATTTTTCACATCTTCTTCGGTGAAGAGACCGAGTTTTATCATTTCTTGTTCCATCAGTTTATAAGTCGTTCTGTTTATCTCGTCGATGGTTCCGCCCACCTTATATAATTTAGTAATCTCTTTCATGACGCGAAGCACCGCATTATAGCAGTCTTTCTGTCTCTCAGTAAATTTTCCGTTGATAGGAATGGTGCGGCTCAAGTCGGAGGAATAGTTTTTATATTCGCAGCCTATGTCGAAGAGAATCAAATCGCCGTCTTTCAAGATTTTGTTATTTGCTGAGTAATGGAGACAGCAGGCGTTTTTGCCGGCAGCGACTATTGGATAATAGGCATGACCATTGGCACCATTATATTTGAAAATGTATTCTATTTCTGCCTGAATCTGATATTCATAAACATCAGGTCTCACAGTTTTTAGGCAGCGACGGAAAGCCTCTGCTGTGATGTCGCAAGCTTGTTTTGTCACTTCAATTTCTTCCTGCGACTTAATCATGCGCAACTTATTTAATATAGGAGCAGAACGTTCAAATTTATGAAGAGGGAATTTCGCTTTTATCTCATCAAGGAAGCGTTGTTGTATCGTCTTCACCTTACATTCATAGCGTGGATATTCGAAAGTGTTGAGATAAATCGTCTCGCAAGAAAGAGCAATATCTTGAAGCACGCTTTCGAAGTTGTCGGAATACATCACGTTTGTCACTCCTGAGATATTGGAAGCTTCCTTAGAATCTATCATTTCGCCGCGCCATATCACTTTGCTTTCGCTATAAGGCTCCACGAAGAGAATCTCGCGCATAGCAGGATTTGGATGACTTGGACATAAAATAAGATATGCGCAGTCGCGGTCTATTCCAGTGAGATAGAAGAAGTCAGACTGCTGGCGATAAGGATAAAACTGGTCGCCATTACGAGGCATTTCTTCATTGGCGCAAAAAACCGCCATAGAATTTTTTGAGAGCTTTTCAGAAAAGTTCTTTCTGTTTCTAACAAAAAGGCTATTGTTTATATTTTTACTATTCATAGTTTTACATTATTTACAACAATAAAAAAACTGTTTTTCATCATAAGATTTTCAACTTTCAAAGGTATAAAAAACCTCAAGACGAAGATAAAGCAACGAAATAATTTTATAAAAAAAGGCTAAAGATTAAACCTTTAGCCTTTCGTCATTAGTCTTTTATCTATTATAAAATCTTGAAACCTAATGTTACTGTAAAGATATTTTGTTTTGTGTCATCACCTAAATCAACTTCACCAACCATTGGAACGTCTATCTCATCATCCATAACATCTGAGAGACCGATGCTGTAGTTAATGTCTAAAGTAAGTTTCCAGAGGTCGATACCGAGGTTAAGAGCTGCACCAACAGTCATATCTTCTGTAACGTCTTCGTCAAAGTAAGGAACATTCTCACCATTTATTGAATAATCAGCTTGACCCATAGCGAAGTAGAAGACAGGACCTACGTTAGCTCTCATCTTAATGATTGGTATATCAATGAATTGATAACCGACCATGATAGGCAATGCAAAATTGCTTTGGTTGATAGTAAGTGTTGGGTTAAGGACAGGATTATCAATACCAAAACCACCCAATGGATTTATATCAAAAACTTTTCCTGATTTGTAATAAAGCAATTCAGGTTGCAAGATAATATTCTTGATTGTAAGGCGAGCGAATACACCGAATGCCATATTGCCTTTGAAATCTGATTTGATAATATCTCTATTAGTAGATAATTTTGTTGTTTGATAACCTACTTTTGGACCGAATGTAATCGGAGAAATCTGTGCATTAGCTGCTGTAGCTATAAATAATGCTACAAATAATAATAATACTTTTTTCATGTTTGTTAGTTTTAGTTTGTTAATATTAGTTACGTTTTTAATATCTCAATTTAAATCCCATTGTCAATGTGAATATATTTTGATTTGCTTTTGATGCTGTTATAATATGATGGTCAAATACAGTACCGAGACTGTAATTCAAATCAAATGTAAAACGCCAGATGTCAGCGCCAAGTCCAAGAGAACCTCCGAAAGTAAGTCTGTTGTTTGTACTTTTTTGGAAATTATAAAAGAGCATAGGACCTGCATTAGCTCTAAATTTAAAGGTTTTATTATCAATTAATTTATAACCGAAATAAACAGGCACCTGTATAGCGCTTCTGTTATTTGTTGAATACAACAATTCTGGTTGGAGGATAAATTTTGGGAATGTGAAACGAGTGAAGACACCGAATGCCATATCGTTTTGGAAATCTTGTTTAATGGATGTTCCTTTGAATGATAATTTAGAAGTTTGGTAACCTATTTTAGGACCTACAATTACGTCAGCTTGAGCATTAACCGATAATGCTACAAATAAAGCCATGAACAATAATAATACTTTCTTCATGTGGTTTATTTTATATCCACAAAAATAATATTTTTTTCGATATAAATTATTTTTTAATGATTTTAAAAAAAATTGTAATTTTAACAATTCAAAATTTAAGAATATGAAAAAAATATTTCTAACATTTATTTGCGTTATCTTAATGACAATCAGCGCCAATGCGCAATACAAATCATTTCAATTCGGATTAAACGTTTCTCCGGGATTAAACATCACGAAACTAAATAGTGATTTTCTTGGCAACGGCTTGAACAAGGCTTCGTTCAATTGGGGATTTAACGGCAATTTTTACTTCGTGGAAAACTACGGTATTTCAACCGGTTTTAATATCAAAAACATCAACGGCGGATACTCGTATAACGACAGCATCAACGGAAACATTAAATGTAGCATAAGCAACCAATATCTCGAGATTCCTATCAGTATGACAATGAGGACCGAAAAAATCGGCAAGACAAGAATTATAGGAAACATCGGATACGGAATAGGATTCTGTCTGAGTCATAACGAAGAACATAAAAATATTGATAACATCACAATAAAAGAGCAACCTGAATTTTCAAAAATAAGAAACTCACTTATTATTAAATTAGGTATAGAGTATAATATTTACAAATCAAGCTGTATCACCGCAGCATTTGTCTTTAACAACAATTTTACTAACATATATAAAAAAGACAACCCTCTTGAACATAATGTCATGTTAAACACTTTATGTATAGAGTTAGGTTTCATATTTTAAACATAAGAAATGAAAATTACATTAGCGCAAATTAATTTCATTGTCGGCGACATTGAAGGCAACAAAGAGAAAATCATCGCTGCTGCCCAAAAGGCGAAGGGCTCTTCATTAGTGGTTTTCTCCGAATTATCATTATGCGGAGTTCCTCCTTATAATATGTTATCTTACAACGACTTCATCGATCGTTGCGAGAAAGCTATAGACGAGATTGCCGAAAAATGCGACAACATTCCTTTGCTAATAGGCGCACCTGTGAGAAACACTACCGGGAAAGGCAAACCTCTTTTCAACGCTGCAATATTTCTACATCAGGGCAAACGTCAGATTTTCAAGAAGAAAAATGTTTCTTATTCAACATATTTTGAACCTGCCGACGAAACCAATATCTTGCAACTCGGTTGCATGAAAGTCGCCGTCACCATTGGCGAAGACCTTTATAATATAGGTAACGACGAATTTCTCATGACAAACCGCATCGACGATTTTGAAGAGAAACCAGAGATTATCGTCAACCTTGCAGCCGACCGCTTTGATTATCAACGTGCCGCCAAGAGAAGAGAGATTCTTCGCATGACAGCCCTAAAACATGAGATTCCGCTTATTTTTGTAAACCAAGTAGGTGGAAACGCCAACCTCATCTACGACGGCGGTTCGATGGTATTCGGTTATAATGGCTACATCGTCAAGAGTCTTCCTTTCTTCCAAGAAGAAGTATCAACATTCGACTGCGAGCTTTTCATCTCGATGAAAAAAGAAGACGAGCAAGTCATTCCAGAGAAGATGGAACTTATCCACGACGCTCTCGTTCTTGGAATACGCGACTTCTTCCATAAACAAGGTTTCAAAAAAGCCATACTCGGATTATCGGGAGGCTTAGACTCAGCACTCGTAATAGCATTGGCAGCCAAAGCATTAGGCGCAGAGAACGTATTAGGAATATTGATGCCTTCACAATTCTCATCAGACCACTCCGTCAGCGACGCTATCGCTTCAGCAGAAAACCTCGGATGTCCTTATCATATCGTTCCGATAAAACCAGCATTCGACACTTTTGATGAAATGCTGAAGCCTATCTTCAAAGACATGCCTTTCGACGTGACAGAAGAAAACATACAAGCACGAAGCAGAGGCCTCATCGTGATGGCGATATCAAATAAATTCGGCAATATCTTATTGAACACCAGCAACAAGAGTGAAGCTGCCGTCGGTTACGGAACATTATACGGCGACCTCTGCGGAAGCTTGTCTGTAATAGGTGACATCTACAAGACAGAAGCCTTTGAGTTGTGCCGTTACATCAACCGTGACAAAGAGATAATTCCTTGGCACACAATCAACAAGCCGCCATCAGCAGAGTTGCGTCCAGGTCAACAAGATACAGATAGTCTGCCTGACTATCCAATTTTGGATGCTATTTTATATCAACATATCGAATGTAACAAATCTGCTAACGAGCTCATAGCTTTAGGTTATGATGAAGCATTAGTTAACAAAGTTGTGAGAATGGTTTATAGAAACGACTTCAAACGTTTCCAGATTGCACCTGTGTTGGCAGTGTCGCCTAAGCCATTTGCTATGAGAGAGATGCCTATTGTCAAGAAATAAAAAGGTGCAACACAGAACTTTAAATATTGAAGAAGACGAACGAAAGCGCAACGAGCGCTACACCTTGATGACACAGGCTCCTATAAAGAAGTTAGTCCTCAAGATGTCGGGACCGACAATCATCAGTATGTTGGTCACTTCGTTATATAACATCATCGATGCTGCCTTTGTTGGACATATCAGCACTGAAGCGGCAGCGGCGGTGGGCGTGTCGTTTGCGTATATGACATTCATCAACGCCTTCGGATTCTTCTTCGGTCATGGCTCCGGCAACTTCATCTCGCAGGCATTAGGAGCGAAAAAATATTCAGATGCAGAAAGAATGGCAGCAACAGGTTTTCTGTCGCCATTCATATTAGGCACGATAGCAGGAATATTAGGATTGATATTCCTCACACCTTTGTCGAAAGCCATCGGCGCAACACCCGATATCTTGTCTTTATCAAATGATTATCTGTTTTATATCCTGATAGGAACGCCTTTCATGATGTCGGCATTAGCATTGAACAGTCAGTTGCGACTTCAAGGCAATGCCAATTACGCCATGATAGGAATCACGTCAGGAGCCGTTCTCAACATCATATTAGACGCTATCTTTATCCTGGTTTTAAAGATGGGTGTAACAGGCGCATCATTAGCAACTTGCATAAGTCAGATAGTCAGCTGGATGATATTGTTAGCAGGCACTTTCAGAGAAGGGAACGTACATATCAGACTGAAAAACTTCTCACCCAATTTAGAACATTTCAAGAAGATATTAGACGGCGGACTTCCTTCATTATGCCGTCAGGCATTGGCTTGTACAGCAACCATTTGTCTCAACCACTCGGCAGCTATTTATGCCACAGCAGGCAACGAAGCCTCGACCATAGCTGCATTCTCCATAGTATCGAGATGCATGATGTTCGCCTTCTCCATAGTGCTCGGCATTGGACAAGGATTCCAGCCGATATGCGGATTCAACTATGGAGCTAAGTTATACAGAAGAGTAAGAGAGTCATACACATTTACCATGAGCATCATGACGATGTTCCTGCTTATTTCCGGAACATTAGGATATATCTTCGCGCCACATATCATCAGTTTCTTCAGAAGCGAAGACCAGGTGCTCATCGAGATAGGAAGCAGAGTGCTGAGATGGCAATGCATCGCTTTCCCACTCATCGGATTATCCACATCGACGAATATGCTGCTGCAGACCATCAGGAAGACATTGCCAGCCACCATTTTATCGATGTGCCGTCAAGGAATATTTTTCCTTCCAATATTATATTTAGCACCAATGTTCCTCGGATTGCAAGGCGTTGAGATGACACAAGCCATGGCAGACGTATGCACATTCTTATTAGCGATACCTGTTGCTATTGGAGTTTATAAGAAATTGTCTGCTTAACGTTAAACAACAAAAAACATCACACTTTTCCTATAAAAACAGCAATATAAAAATACACTTTTCCTATTTTCAAAGCAAAATTCTAAACTTTCATTCCTAACCCCTAACTCCTCATTCCTAATTTAAAAAACTTTCCCCTTTTGTCTTTCTCCTTTAGACAATTTTTTATTATATTTGCAAGTTCTACATACATACTAAATAAATATATATAATATTATCATTTTATGAACGATAACAACAACAATAAAGGCAATAACAAACAAGGATATAAGAAGAAATTTTATCCAAAGAAAAAATGGAATAACAACAAGAACAAAAACCATAACGAAGCTAAAAATCAAAACGAAGAAATTCTCCAAGAAGAGGAATTAGTTGAAAATCTTGAATTGACAGAAGAAACAGCTGCTGAAGTTGAAATGGAAGTTGCTGCTGAGGAAGTTGCTGAAAACGAAAAAGAAGCAACAGAAAACACTGAAGAAAAAGACGCTGTGCCTGCAAAGAAATTCGTCAAAGAAGTAGAAGACGAGAAAGAAGATTTCAACAAGCCAGAGGACATCAATGAGGAATACCTAAAGATAGAATGGCCTCTTCATGATAATACGAAATTATCTCCCGACTTCCACAGAGGCTGCCGTATCAAAGCAGAAGATTATACTGTAGGTTCAAACGTATTGCGTCACAGCCAATGTAAATTAGACAGTTACAACTGGTTAAAAGACTATCACGACACAACTTACGAAGGCGAACTTAAAGTAGCTGAAATTCGTTTCAAGAACGACAGAAAAGATTTCTACAGCTATCCTTCAGAATTAGAATTGATTGAAGGCGAATTAGTTGCTGTTGAGACTGCTATCGGCCACGACATCGGCATCGTCACAATGGTAGGCGCTTTAGTTGAAAGACAGAGAAAACGCAAAGGCAGCAACTGTCCTATCACCGAATTGAAAAAGGTATATCGCAGAGCACGCGTTGCCGACGTCGAGAAGTTTTTGGAATCAGCAAGACAAGAAGAGCGTACTTTGTATCGTAGCCGCGAGATAGCTCTCAACCTCAACTTAGACATGAAGCTCAACGATATTGAATATCAAGGCGACAGAACAAAAGCCATTTTCTATTACACAGCCGACGGTCGTGTTGACTTCCGCGAGCTCATCAAGAAATTAGCTGAAGAATTTCATATCAGAGTAGAGATGCGCCAGATAGGTTTCCGTCAAGAGTCAGCGAAACTCGGCGGCATCGGTTCATGCGGCCGCGAATTGTGCTGCAGCTCTTGGATTACCAACTTCCAGTCTGTCACAACAAACGTTGCAAGAATACAACAGCTCTCCCCTAACCCACAAAAACTTGCTGGTCAATGCGGCAAACTCAAATGCTGCCTCAATTACGAATACGACACTTATATCGAAACGCTCAAATCGTTCCCCGACAATCACATCAACCTCAAAACAAAGAAAGGCGAGGCCTTCTACCAAAAGAGCGACATCTTCAAAGGCCTGATGTGGTATTCTTATGTGTTCGACAAAGGCAATATGTTAGCAATACCTGCTGAGAAAGTCAAGGAAATCATCGACATGAACAATAAAGGCAAGTTCCCTGAACAACTTGAAGACTACGCATTCAGCAAAGAACAACGCAACACAGAATACGGCGAAGAAGGCAACAACGTAGATTTAAGCAAACTCGAATAGTTTATGAAGAAAATCTTAAAATACATATTGATTTTACTGATAACGACAGGCATTTCCTCCTGCGTTGACAACAGCATCATTTTCGATGAAAGCGTTATAATCAGCAACTCGTCATGGAATCAAGATGAAATGCCTTATTTCGATGTCAATGTGGAAGATACAACATCAAACTATGCTTTCTATCTTAATATAAGACATTTAGAAAACTATCGTTACAGTAATTTTTATATGTTTTTACATACCACCTTCCCTAACGGCGGCCAGACACACGACACCATAGAATGTTTCTTGGCTTATCCCGACGGACGCTGGATTGGCGATGGAAGTGGCAGCATGAGAACTTCAAAAATACTATTAAACAACAACTTACAATTCCCTCTTAAAGGCACTTACCATTTCGAAATAGAACAAGCCATGAGAGATGATGTTCTTGATGGCATAACCGACGTAGGACTACGATTTGAGAAAGTGACGGAAGGGAAATAGTTTATTTATAGCAAAGACGTGTCGATGTCTCCAATGAAAAAATACATAGACATATATTGCAAGTTAAAGTTGAAGAAAAATTATAGGGTTATAAAATTCTAAAAACAATGTCTGAGGTTAAAAAAGAAAATAAAGATAATAAGAAGGCTAACAGCAAGACAAAAGAGAACGGCATACGTTGGTATCTCATAGTTTTATGGTCGATGTTTGCCGTTGCCGTGACATGCGGTTTTGGATTATTTTACGGTATCAACAAAGAGTGGTTCGGTGACATGCCAACATTCGAAGAGTTAGAAAATCCATCAACCAATTTAGCCACTGAAATCATATCTGCCGACGGCAAGATTCTCGGAACATATTACATAGAAAATCGATCCAACGTCAGTTACAGCGAGTTGTCGCCACATCTCGTCAACGCTCTTCTTGCTATCGAAGACATCAGATTCTACGAACACTCAGGCATCGACCAAAGAGCCTTGATGCGTGTTATATTCGGCATCGCCACCGGCAACGACAAAGGCGGCGGAAGTACTCTCACACAACAACTTGCAAAGAACCTATTCCCTCGTGGCGAAAATCTCAGCACTCCACAACTCGTTATACGTAAATTTCAAGAATGGGTCACAGCAACAAAATTGGAATACAATTATTCCAAAGACGAAATCATAGCTATGTACCTCAACACCGTTTTCTACGGACATAACGCATACGGAATCAAAAAGGCTTCAGAGACATTCTTCAACGTCGAGCCTAAAGATTTAAACATAGAACAAGCTGCTTTCCTTGCTGGCGTAGTAAACGCTCCTTCACGTTATAGCCCGATAAGACATCCAGAAAGAGCCACAAACCGCAGAAACTTAGTAATCAGCCAGATGGCTACTTACGGATTCATCACAGAACAAGAACGCGACTCTATATCTCAAATACCTATCGACATGTCGGAGTTCGGCGTTTTGGACCATAACAGTGGCCAAGCTACATATCTTAGAGAATATCTTAGAGGCACATTGACAGAATGGGCCAAGACTCATACCAAACCTGACGGAACTCCTTATAACATATATAAAGATGGCTTGAAAATCTACACAACCATCGATTCAAGAATGCAACGTTATGCAGAAGAAGCCGTTAGAGAACATCTGTCTTTAGACCTGCAACCAGCTTTCGACAAACACTGGAAAGGAGAACCTAACGCACCATTCTCACTTGAAGAAGAAGAAATTGAAGCTCTTATGGAGTTATCCATGAAACGTTCTGAACGTTATCGCGTGATGAAAAAAGCAGGCATCAGCATCGATTCAATAAGAAAGAATTTCAACAAGCCAACTAAAATGACCGTATTCTCATGGAACGGACCAATCGACACCATAATGACACCGATGGATTCAATGCGTTATTATAAGTCATTCCTTCAATCATCATTGATGTCGGTCGAATCTCATACCGGTCATGTGAAGGCTTATGTTGGCGGCATCGATTATAAATATTTCAAATATGATCATGTGACACAGGCTCGCCGCCAAGTGGGATCCACTTTCAAGCCTTTCCTTTACTCATTAGCGATGCAAGAAGGCGAATACACACCTTGCACAAAAGTGCCTAATATCAGCTACAGCATCGAAATGCCAGACGGAAAATTCTGGGAACCACGAGACGCCGGTAAAACCATGTTCGGCGAAGAAGTGACATTAAAATGGGCATTGGCTCATTCTAACAACAGAATATCAACATATCTTATGAAACGCTTCGGTCCAGAAGCCGTCATTCAAATGGCTCGCCGCATGGGCGTCACTTCTCATATAGATGCCGTGCCTTCTATATGTCTCGGCGTCTGCGACTTATCTTTATACGAAATGGTAGGAGCGATGAACACATTCGCTAACAGAGGTGTTTATATCAAACCTATATTCATAACAAAAATAGAAGATAAAAACGGTAACGTAATAGAACATTTCCATACAGAACAAGTTGAAGCCATGGACGATATAACCGCTTATAAAATGATAGAACTTATGAAAGGTGTTGTTCAAAGCGGAACCGGTGTCCGTTTAAAATATAAATACGGACTCAAAAATCCTATCGCTGGTAAGACTGGAACCACTCAAAATCAAAGCGATGGTTGGTTCATGGGCATCACTCCTGACTTGACGACAGGAATCTGGACCGGCGCTGAAGACAGAGCTGTACACTTCAGAACGATTGGCTTAGGTCAAGGCTCCAACATGGCATTGCCTGTATGGGCTATTTACATGAAGAAGATTTATGCCGACCCTACATTAAACATCAGTCAGGGCGACTTTGAGAAACCGCTCAGCGACGTAGCATTAGAATTCGACTGCGAACTTTATGAGCAAGAGCAAAGTCAGAAAAACACTGTAGTGGCGGAAGAAGAAGAATTTTAATTAAAATTCAAAATCTCAGAAAATCAGAAACTAAAAAGTTTCAGAAATTTTAAAAATAAATATAACATCATAATACATTAAAAGTATTAATTATAAAAAATGAATAGAATAAACTCCGAGATTCAAAATTTCTAAGTTTCTGAATTTCTGAGTTTCAAAAAAAATAAAGTTTATGGCATCAAATTTCGTCGATTATGTAAAGGTCTTCTGTCGTTCAGGTAATGGCGGAGGCGGTTCAATGCACTTTCATCGTGCCAAGTATGTTCCCAAAGGCGGTCCTGACGGCGGTGACGGCGGTAAAGGCGGCGACGTCATCATGAGAGGCAACGCTCAGTTATGGACATTGTTGCACCTTCGTTACACCAAACACCTCTTCGCTGAAGACGGCGGCCATGGCGGCGATGCATTACGCACCGGCGCTAACGGAAAAAACATATACATCGACGTGCCTATCGGAACTATAGCTTACGATGCCGAGACACGTGAACCTCTCGGTGAAATATCAGAAGACAAACAAGAGATAGTCATTATGAAAGGCGGCCGCGGCGGTAAAGGCAACGCATTCTTCAAGACTGCAACAATGCAAGCTCCTAAGTTCGCTCAACCAGGCGAGCCTTGCCAAGAAGGATGGATTATCATCGAACTTAAACTCCTCGCCGACGTGGGCCTCGTAGGTTTCCCTAATGCCGGAAAATCAACATTACTATCAGTAGTGTCTGCCGCTAAACCTGAAATAGCCGACTATCCTTTCACAACATTGACTCCTAACCTCGGGATCGTGCCTTATTATGACATGAAATCTTTCATCATGGCCGACATCCCTGGCATCATAGAAGGCGCCGCCGAAGGAAAAGGCCTTGGACTACGTTTCTTACGCCATATTGAACGCAACTCTATATTGTTATTCATGGTCGCTGCCGACAGCGAAAACGTGAAAGAAACTTATGACATATTGCTTAAAGAGTTGAAAAAATATAATCCAGAACTACTCGATAAAAAACGTATCCTCGCTATCAGCAAAAACGACCTTATCGATGAACAACAAAGAAAAGATATCAAAAAACATCTTCCTAAAAAAATACCTCATATCTTCATCAGCTCCGCTACAGGTGAAGGTATCAAAGAATTGAAAGATATAATCTGGGACAGCATTAATAATGAGGAATAATTGTAGAGACGCATCAATGATTCCAATGAAAATAAACACTCATTGACACGTCTGATTAATTAGGAGTTAGGAATTAAAAAATTTAGATGTCTAAGTTAAGAGTCATATTATTTCTTATAGTATTATTAGCTCAGAGCACAAGGCTCATGGCCCAAAGCTCTGAGTTAAGTAAGACATTGTCGGAAAACAATAAAATCATCAAGACAATGCTCGATTATAGATATAAAGGAGGCAGCGGCGCTTTCGAACGCGACTTCTTCGTCTATGTCGATTACAACCAAATTTCCAGACAAAGCTGCACTGTAGGAACAACGATAATGGTATTCGACGTTCATTGCGACGGAACTCTCGGCGAATTCAGCATCATAAATCCTCTCAACGACTATATCAGCTCGCAATTGCAGAAATTCTTCATCATGACAAAAGACAAATGGAACGAATGCAACAACAGCGACTACGAATATTTCGAGATACCTATTTTATTCACAATAGAAGGATTACAAACTGAAGCCATTGGATTTATAACCAATTACGCCGACAAAGAAGGGTATCCTTGTAAAGATGACAATTATTATCACGAAGAATTTCAACGCTTTAAAGAGAAAAAACCAGAGAAAGCTCTCAGAGCAATGGAAGAACTCATAAGAAGAAATCCTTACAATGAGTTATATATCAATGAAAAAGAAAATCTCTTGAAAGAATTTCCTAAAATGAAAAAGAAATGATAGATTTTTTGACAAGAATAGACACCGAATTATTTCTGTTTCTCAACGGACTTCATGTCGATTGGCTCGACCCTGTCATGACTTTCATCTCAGGAAAAATAACATGGGCTCCATTTTATATCGTTCTTTTATTTCTCGTCATAAAAAATTACAAGAAACAAAGCATTATAATTATAATAGGCATCATATTATTGATTGTATGTTCTGACCAAGTCTCGTCAGGAATCTTCAAACCTATCTTTGAGCGTCCTCGTCCTTGTCATAATGAGGCGATAAAAGATTTGGTTTATCTTCCCAACGGACATTGCGGCGGCGCTTACGGCTTCATTTCATCACATGCGTGCAATACATTCGCATTAGCTGCATTCCTTACATTATTACTTAAAAAATATTACAAAAAAATTGCCTATGTTATGTTCATCTGGGCAACATTGGTCGCCTACAGCAGAATATATATGGGAGTGCATTATCCTGGCGACGTGATAGCAGGAGCTGCTGTCGGTGCTATAATAGGAGTCATCATCGCTAAAATAGCCGATAAAATAATAAATAGAAAAGTTAACAGAAATTAAAAATAAAAAACGGCTGCATGTCATAAGTATGCAGCCGTTAATATTTTAATTCTCAAATAATTATATTTCTACATTTCTCATATCACCAGAGCGTAAGAATTCTTCATGGAATGATAATGCCTTATTCAGATTATGGTGAATATGACCTTTCGCGCTTATCTCAAGATATTTTCTCAACATAGGACGATAAACTGGATGAGCACAATTTTCAATAATGAGTTCTGCTCTTTGTAATGGATCTTTGCCTCTCAAATCAGCTACACCCCATTCTGTGATAATAACTTTAACAGAATGTTCGCTGTGATCTTGGTGAGAAACCATAGGAACGATAGAGCTTATCATTCCGTCTTTCGCTACTGAAGGACATGTAAATATTGACAAATATGCATTACGAGTAAAGTCGCCGGAGCCACCAATACCGTTCATCAATTTTGTTCCGCATACGTGAGTACTATTGACATTACCATAGATGTCAGCTTCTATAGCAGTATTCATAGTGACAAGACCTAAACGATGTACCATTTCAGGATTATTGCTGATTTCAGAAGGACGAAGCACAAGTTTATCACGATAGAAGTCAAGGTTTTTAAATACATCACCTGCAAGAGTATCGCTGATACTCAATGAACAAGTACTTGCGAAAGTACATCTGCCTTCTTTCATAAGGCTGATAACAGAATCCTGAACGACTTCGGTGTACATTTGGAAGTTAGGGATTTCTTTATTTTCACCCAAACAACTCAACACAGCATTTGCGATGTTGCCAACACCTGATTGCAAAGGCAAGAACTCGGCAGGGATACGTCCTGTTCTAAGTTGCTCAGCAAGGAAGTCACTGACATTCTTACCGATTTTCATAGTAACCTCGTTGAGAGTATCGAAGTCTTTTACACCATCAGAAAGATCTGTTTCAACAACACCAATAATTTTTTCAGGTTCTACTTGAACATAAGGAGTTCCTATACGGTCGCTTGGTTTATAGATAGGCACCTCTCTTCTATAAGGAGGATCCAATGGTTCATAAATATCGTGGAAGCCCATCAAACCTTCAGGAAGATGGTGGTTCAATTCTATTATTATTCTCTTTGCCATTTTACAGACTGTCGGAGCGATACCGACACCTGTACCAAGATAAATCTTACCATCATCGGTGATATGAGATGCCTCAATAACTGCAATGTCAACATCTCCGAATGCTTTATAACGCATTTTAGGAGCCACTTCAGAAAGATGCAAGTCAAAGAACGGAACAGAACCCTTGTTGATAGCCGAACGCATATCGGCGCATGATTGATATGGAGTTCTGAATTTTATTGCGTTAGCACGAGATAAAGCTCCGTCAAGTCTGTCGCTTGTTGATGCGCCAGTAAACATTCCTATTTGGAATGGACGGCCTGCTGCATGTTCGTCTTCGGCTTTTTGCGCAATAGCCATTGGTATAACTTTTGGACTTCCTGATGCTGTAAATCCGCTAAATCCAACATTGTCATTATGGTTTATGTAAGAAGCAGCTTCCTCTGCAGTAATGATTTTGTATCTCATAGTATATTATTATGTTATTATTTTTAACGAATTGCAAAGATTGTAATTTTATTTCAATTTTAAAAACTTTTTTTTAAAAAAATAACATCATATTATAATTTCCAATCCATTTTTGGGGAAATTTCTATAATTCTATTTTCAAACAATTTATGAATTTATACTATGGAAGTTTTTGTTTTTCTTAAAACATTTTCATCTTCTCTTATGTTTTTTTATTACTTTTGCGCTCGAAAATAATAGTAAACGTTTTTACTATATATTATTTTACTTATAAAAATGAAATCTATGTCATCTGACACATTATTATATAAAGGACATCTATACGAGAAGCTTCAAGAAGATTACCGAATAAAAGAAGGATTGAAGGCTTGCATGAACTGCGGTGTCTGCACTGCTGTATGTCCTGCCGCCGAATTTTATAAATATAATCCGAAAAATATTGTCAATATCGTTCAAAGGAAAGACGAAGAAGAACTTGAAAAATTGCTGAAAAGCGACACTATTTGGTACTGCGGCGAATGTATGTCGTGCGTAACACGCTGTCCAAGAGGCAATGCGCCTGGTCTTATAATCATGGCGTTACGCAAGCTCTCTATGCTGAGCGGCTACTATATGGAATCGGAGAAAGGCAGACAACAATATATTTTGGTCAAGGATTTATGCAACAACATTTTAAATCATGGATATTGTATTTATCCGCGTAACTTCGACTACGAAGAACATAAGGAATACGGAACGGTAGGAAAATGGATTAATGAGAATCTCGATGACTTGCATAAAAGAATGGGTTCCAACCTCGACGGCGAAGGTCCAGGCGGACTTCGCAAAATACCACAAGAGAGCCTCGACCAATTGAAGAAAATATTTGATGTGACAGGCGCGACAGACTTGATGAATAAAGTCATCAACGATGCTCATCAGCAGGCTGAGAAAGAAAATCTCTCCGATGAAGATTACTTCAAGAAAGTTTATACTGTCAACAATAGTTCAAAACATCTTAATAACGGATAATCATGATAGTAGAAGGAAAACAAAAAATTTGGGCTGATTATCAGAAAGATATTCCCGACGATCATTATTTTTATGTAAGAAGCTGCATACGTCAGTCGTTCTTCCCTGGTTCTGAGGTGACGTTTTTAGACATAACAAGAAATAAATTAGGCAAAGACTTCTACGAAAGTGCTTATCACACCACATGTGGCGGCATCGCTTATCACAGCGACAGCATCCCACAAGAGACTGCCATGACAATCATAGCTCGTCAGTTTGCGCTTATGCATGAGAGCGGCTACGAAAATTACGTCTGTTCTTGTATCACTTCTTTCGGATGTTACACAGAGACTTTAGAGACATGGCATGAATTTCCAGAATTAGAAGCCAAAATACGTCAATACCTTTGGGATTCTTGCAAGAAAGAATTCGCCAAGCCAAAATATCTCGCTCACGCCAGCGACATCATTTATAAATTCCGACACGAAATCGCTAAACAGGCTAAATATAAACTCGTCAATGCAAAGACAGGCGAGCCTCTCAAAGTAGTGGAACATATTGGATGTCATTATGCAAAGATGTTTCCATCCAAAGGATTCGGAGGCGCTGAATACCCACACGTCCTTGTCGGAATGATTGAGGCTTGGGGTGGCGAAGTCGTCGATTATCCTGAACGTCGCCAATGCTGCGGATTCGGTTTTCGTCAATATTTTGTTCAAGCTAACAGAGGCTACTCTTTATCTAACACTTACAAAAAATTCGAGTCTATGGAACCATACGAACCCGACTTGATTATCACCAATTGTCCAGGCTGCCCTTATTTCTTAGACCGCTGGCAATATGTCATCGCAGAACAAACAGGCAAGACATACGGCAAAAACGGCTACGGCATCCCTGCGCTCACTTACGAAGAAGTGGCCGGTCTTGTCATGGGATATAACCCTTGGGACTTAGGATTGCAAATGCATCAGGTTGCAATAGAACCTTTGTTAGACAAAATGGGAATAGAGTACGACCCGAAAGCTAAATATAAAGGTATCAACGGGAAAGACTTGGGAACACCTATAAATCCTATTAACATAAAATTACAATAAAGCCTGAAAGGCTTATATAGATATAACGTATGGCTTCGCCTTACGACACAACACGAATACTATGAACGAATACAGAATATTAATAATAGGTGGCGGCCCTGCCGGAATGGAAACTGCCTATCAACTTAAAAATCTCGGGCTTAATCCTGTCATTATTGAGAGAAATGATAAGTTAGGCGGACATCTCGCACAATGGGACCGTCTCTTTCCATCCAGCGACTCTGCCGAAACACTTCTCGAAAAGTTAAAAGATCAAACTAAAGATATAGAAAAAAAGCTCAACGCAAAAATCTCTAATATCACAAAAGAAGGCAACATATTCCACGTAACGCTTTCTAATGGAATCAAATACGATGCTGCCGCCATAGTGATTTGTACAGGTTTCGACCTCTTTAAAGCAGAAAAAAAACAAGAATACGGTTACGGCATATATAACAACGTGATAACCAACGCCGAATTGGAGGATTATTTCAAGACTCATAACGACAAACGTATCGATGAGCCTAAACGAATCGGTTTCGTTCACTGCGTTGGCTCGAGAGATGTTAAAGTCAATAACACTTATTGTTCCAAGGTTTGCTGCGCCACCGCATTGAAACAAGCCTGCGAAATAAAGGACGAGTTTCCTTATGCCGATGTCTATTGTTTCTATATGGATTTAAGAATGTTCGGCAAAGGCTACGAAGACCTTTACCTCAAAGCACAAAAAGATTTCGACATCAAATGCGTGAGAGGCCGCGTCTGTGAAGTATCGGAAAATATTGAAGGAAAATTAGTCATAAAAGCTGAAGACACACTTCTCGGAACTCCGATGAAAATGACTTTGGACTTGTTGGTATTGATGTGCGGAATGGAAAAATCAAAGAGTTCCAATGAGATACAGAAAATGCTCAACATAAACAACAATGAAGACGGTTTCATCGAGACTCGCGACAATTTCTCAGGACTGAATCTCACCAAAGAAAAAGGAGTCTTTGTTGCTGGAGCTTGCACTTCTCCTAAGACATTGCCCGACACAATAGCAGAAGCACGCGCCGCAGCAATGGAAGTATTTAATTATTTGAAAGTCAACGGACAACCATCCTTAGTTCAATAGCCTTAGCTCTTAGTTCATAATTATGATAGATTTCGGATTCTGCATATCAAAAAGTTCTCATATCCAAATGGATAATGTTGACTTAAAATTATTTAACAAAATAGAAGCTCTTAACCCCGACATCAATACTTGCATGGCTTGCGGATTATGTACAGCGACATGTACAGCTGGTAATTTCACTGACATGAGTTTCCGTAAAATCATTTTGATGTTACAAAGAGGCAAAGATAAAGAGGCAATTGAGTTAGTCAAAAAATGTATGATGTGCGGAAAATGTATGATGATTTGCAGCCGAGGTATCAACACAAGAAACATATTACTTTCTATAACAAGAATCTATAACGAAGAACAAAATATATGAGACCAATATTCGACCCATTTGTACTGCCTTTTGTTATAAGCATGACTTTCGTGCTTTTGTATTGTATCATCGGAATGATACGTATCATTTTCCAACTTCCTAAAGAAGACAGACGTAAATTCTTACGCTCTCTGATATATCCTAAGTCGGCATTGAAAAACTTCAGAGACCTCGTCAACGATTGCCTATTTCACACAAAAATATGGAAAAGAAAACCGCTCCTCGGTTATATGCACATGTCCATCGCATTAGGATGGTTCATGATTATCATCGTCGGCCATTTTGAAAGCATCACATTCTCACCATTGAGAGGATTGGAAGTGCCTTTTATGCAAAAAATGATGTCGAATTTATACCTCCCGATTTTCTTTCGTTACTTCGCAATCGAAGAATTAAGTCTCAAAGCGCAGATATTCAGTTTCTTGATGGATTTCTTCTTATTGATGATAATAAGCGGCATTTTCATTGCTGTCGTCAAAAAGAAGAAACCTAAAAAGGTAGGCATGAAACGTGTTACCAAATTCGGAATAAAAGAAGACATGGTGCGACTATCTTTATGGACCATCTTCCCTTTACGTTTTCTGGCAGAATCATCAATAGCCAACATCGCAGGAGGCTCGTTCCTGACAAAATACCTCGGATTTGAATTAGTGTTCGGTGGGAATTATAACGAGACATTAAGCATGGTTTTCTGGTGGTTATATTCCATCGACTTGGCAATATTCATGACATTGCTGCCTTTCTCTCGATATATGCATATACCGGCGGAAGCATTGTTGATTTTACTTCGTAACGCTGGATTGAAAACGACAGAACCTCGAAAAGGCTATGCCGTAGCTGAAATTTATTCTTGCCCAAGCTGCGGACTCTGCATCGATGTCTGCCCTATGAGCGAAGTGAAAGACAATTACAAAAACACTGCGGTTTATTTCATTCGCAACATCAGAAAAGGAAAGAGAAGAAGAGACGTCAAGAACATGACCGAGAAATGTCTGATGTGCGGAAAGTGCATCGAAGTTTGTCCGCTCGGAATTGAGTCATTGAACATCAAAATTGCACAACGCAAAAAGACCTATTATAAGATAAAATCAGATTTCTCATATCTTGAAAGACTACAAGACTACAAGACTACAAGACCACAAGATGATTTGTCAGCTCACAGCCAAAAAACTCTTTATTTCGCTGGTTGCATGTCGCATCTGACACCTAAGATTACTCGTTCCATGACCAAGATTTTCAAACTTGCTAATGAAAATTTTGAGTTTCTTGATGCTGACGGAAGTATATGCTGCGGTCGTCCGATGATGCTTACCGGTAAAATCAACGAAGCCAAAGCGTTGATAGCAAAGAACACCGAACTTATCAAAAAATCAGGTGCAAAGAAATTAGTGCTTTCTTGTCCTATATGTTATAAGGTCTTCAAAGAAGAATATCAGCTTGATGGAATAGAAATATTACATCACACTCAATATATCAATGAGTTAATAGAAAACGACAAATTAAACATCGACAGAAGCGACAAACGTTATGCCTATCACGACCCTTGTGAATTAGGTAGAGCTTTCGGCATTTACGACGAACCTCGCAATGTTATTGACAATATCGGTCTGCTTACACAGGGCAAATCGGACAGAGACATGTCGGCATGTTGCGGAGGCAGCATCGGCAGTCTTACCATGAGCATGGAAGAACGTGACGAGATAACGAAAAATACCATCAAAGATTTGACGCTCAACCAGCCCGATGAAATCGTGACAGCCTGTCCTTTATGCTTGAAGACATTCGCACGATTGTCGCCAATAGAAGTCAAAGACATCGCAGAAATAGTGGTAGAGGGGTTAGAGGGCTAAAGGGTTTTGAGGAGCTTGAGGCATCTGTGTAATCTGTGAAATCTGGGGTTGCTAAGGACTTTCGACTTTTGCTTTTCAACTTTAGCCTTTACAAAAAAAGGACGCCACTATGTAATAGCAGCGTCCACTTGTAGTCTTGTTGACTTGTAGTCTTATTCAATAACAGTCAATTCGTTGATGATGTTATGAGCTTTACCGACTTTTTCGATGCACCATAATAAGTAACGAGCGTCCATAACGATTGTACGTTGTACCTTTTGTTCAAATGAGAGGTCGCCGCTCATAGCTTCCCAGTTGCCGTCGAAAGCGAGGCCTATGAGTTCGCCTTTGCCGTTGATTACAGGGCTGCCTGAGTTACCGCCGGTGATGTCGTTTGTTGTGATGAAGTTGACAATCAAATCACCGTTTTCGTCAGCATAACGACCATAATCTCTTGCTTCATATAAGTCTCTAACATCTTGTGGGATGTCGAATTCCCAGTTGTTAGGTTTATATTTTGCCATCACGCCGTCCATTGTTGTCACGTAATCATAGTTAACTGCATCGGCGCCTTTATAAGGTTCAACAGAACCATAAGTGAGTCGCATTGTGAAGTTAGCGTCTGGATAGAAATTGCGGTCTTTCTGCATTTCCATCAAACCTTTCATATAAAGGCGTTCAGCTTCGTCGCCTGAGTTAGCAGCTTCTAAATACATAGGAACGATGACGTTGTTATAAACATCGATGATATTCATTGTCAAAGCGTAGATTGGGTCTTTATCTAATTTCTTAGGTTTAGCGAGCCATTTCTCTACTTTTTCTTGACTTACGAAGATAGATTTTTCGAAAGCTTCATTCACCCATGCTGTGAAGTCGCCATTGTTTTTATCGCCTATTTCAGTAATCATTGAAGGAACATATTTATCGATGTCTTTGTAGATAAGGTTTAACAAAGCGATTGTCACGTCTTTATCAAGATTCATGTCATAGTCTTTATAGAATGCTTCAGCTTGAGCTTTTAATGCTTCTGTTGCTTGAGCTATTTCTTCTTTAGAAGCCTTGTCTTTGAATAAGTTGTTTATTCTCATAAATCTGCGTGAGAAAGAGATAGCTTCGCCGCCGTTCCATCCAGCTTCGCGGAGATAAGTCATAGGCTTGTTAATTTCGTCCAAGACATTCCATTTTGCGTCAACGTCTTCGAAGATAGTACCGTATTCTGCCTTACGATTTTCGTCAGCGTTAACCCAAGCTCTGAATGCTTCTTCTTGAGCGAGGCGTCTGTCTTCTACTTTGTTACGTTGTAATTGTTTTACCTGACCGATATAATATTTCCAGTAGTTAGAAACGCTAGCTTGTTTTGAAGCATATTTGATGAATACTTCTTGGTCTGCGTCCATGTGTTTGCGATATTCGTTGAGTTTTGTTGTGCGGCAGTCGATGATAGCAGGACCTTCTTCATTGATAATGTTGCTGATAGTGCGGCTTGTTGAGTAGCGGTCGGTGCTTCCTGGATAACCCATAATCATAGCGTAGTCGCCTTGTTCAACGCCTTTGATATTAATAGGTAAATAATGTTTAGACTGCATTGGGATATTTTCTTCGCTGTAACGAGCTGGTTTGCCGTCAGGAGAAGTATAGACTCTGAAGATGCAGAAGTCGCCTTTATGACGAGGCCATGTCCAGTTGTCGGTATCAGCGCCATATTTTCCGATTCCCCAAGGAGGGCAGCATGTGAGACGGACGTCGCGATACACATCATATTCAAACATAATGTATTGGTTGCCGCTGTAGAAAGGAACGATTTCAATTCTTATGTCACGGTCGCCTTTACGTTCTTCTTTTAAGGCTTTGATGTTAGCTTCGATGATTTCTTCGCGTGTTTCTTTTGTTGTTACGCCTTCAAGAACTGCTTCTGTAACGTCTTCAACGTTAGCGAGAAATGAAACATAGAGTCCTTCGCAAGGAAGTTCTTCTTTCATATCTAAAGCCCAGAAACCGTCGGTGAGGTAGTCGTGTTCTACAGAAGCGAGAGCTTGAACATAACCGAGGCCGCAGTGATGGTTGGTGAGTAATAATCCTTTAGGAGAGATGAGTTCACCTGTACAACCATTAGCGAATTGTACGATAGCGTCTTTCAAACTTGGTTGGTTGAGGTTAAAGATTTGTTCAGCTGTGAGTTGACAACCGAGTTGTTGCATCTCATATAAGCTTTGATTACTTAAATTGTAAGGCAACCACATGCCTTCATCAGCTTTCAACTGCATATTGAAGACAGTTAAAAAAGCAAAGATACTTAACAAAATTTTTTTCATGTGAAATGTATTGAATTTAATGATTTGCTATTTTTCATTTCTTTTGCAAATATAGGCAAAAAACATTAAAATTTCTATTCGTTATTTTTTAAAAAATATATATTTTTGTTGCTCAATTTTCAAACAATATAAAATAAAAAACAATGGGTGGCTTTTTCGGAGTAGTATCAAAGAGGACATGTGTATCAGATCTTTTCTATGGTACTGACTATCATTCACATCTCGGCACAAAACGTGCTGGTCTTGCAACTGTTAAAGACAATACATTCTATCGTTCAATTCACAACATCGAAGGTGCATATTTCAGGACGAAATTCGATTCCGACCTCGCCAAGTTTCATGGCAATATGGGAATCGGAGTCATCAGTGACACTGACGCTCAGCCTATAATTGTCAATTCGCACCTCGGACGTTTCGCTATCGTCACAGTGGCAAGAATAAACAACTTAGTTGAACTTGAACAAGAATGTCTCAACAACAAGCAACATTTCGCTGAACTAAGCGGAGGTTCAACAAATCCTACAGAGTTGGTTGCTCTTCTCATCACACAAGGCAAAGACTTTGTTGACGGCATTCAAAACGTCTATAACAAAATCAAAGGCTCTTGTTCAATGTTGATACTCACACCAGAAGGTATCATAGCTGCTCGCGACCGTTACGGCCGTACTCCTATAGTTATTGGTAAAGACGCTGATGGCTTTGTTCTTGCAACAGAAAGTCACAGCTATGTCAATTTAGATTATAAGACAGAAAAGTTTATCGGCCCAGGCGAAATCGTCAAGGTAACTCCAGAAGGTTACACACAATTGCTCGCTCCTAACAATAAATGCCAGATGTGTTCTTTCATGTGGATTTATTACGGTTATCCGGCAGCCGATTACGACAATATCTTCGTAGAGAATATGCGCTACAACGGAGGTTTCGCCATGGGACAAATGGACGATGTTGATGTCGATTACGTCGCTCCTATTCCAGATTCCGGCATCGGTATGGCGATAGGTTATTCTAACGGAAAACAAATTCCTTACGTTCGCAGCGTGGTGAAATATACTCCAACATGGTCACGAAGCTTCATGCCTGTAACTCAAGAAGAAAGAGAACACGTGGCTAAGATGAAACTCATCACCAACGCTTCATTGTTAAAAGACAAGAAAGTAGTTTTCTGCGACGACTCTATCGTGAGAGGAACACAGCTCCGCGACAACGTCAAGATGTTGTACGAATGTGGAGCAAAAGAGGTTCACATCAGAATCAGCTGTCCTCCTTTGTTATACGGATGCCCATTCCTCAACTTCTCTAACTCAAAGACTGACATGGAGTTGATTACACGCCGTTGCATCAAAGAGTTAGAAGGCGATGCTTACAAAAACTTGGAATATTACAGCGACCACACCACAAAACAATATGCTAACCTCGTTGAGATGTTACGCAAACATATCGGTGTCGATTCATTAAAATTCAATACTATAGACATTATCAGAGATGCCATCGGACTTCCTAAAGAAACAATCTGTACACACTGTTTCGATGGAACAAGTTATGGTCATAAATAAGACTACATGTCAACAAGCAAATAAGTCACTTCGATTGAAGTGACTTATTTGTTTCATACATTACTATTTATTTCAATACTACTCGTTTAGTGATTCCGTCTGTACCATTATCGACAGTGATGAAATATGTTCCTTTTGGTAGGAAATTCAAATCGAGCGGACCGTCAGAGAAAGAATTGTCCGTAAACAGTCTGACACCGAGTATATTATAAACATAGATGTTATATTCTTGTTTCATTCCTGATGTGATATTGACTATGCCGTCAGATGGATTAGGCGAGATTGACAGATCGAATTCTTCTTGTAACGAAGTATCTGTCATATCATCAATAGATTCAAAATTGATGAATAAGTCATCGATGTAAACATCTCTGCTCCAAGTCGTGACTTCGCCTTCTCCGCTGCTTTCATATCGTATTCTCGCCTGGACGTAATCTTTTCCAATATAATCGTTTAATGAAACTAAAACCTCTTTCCAGTTTTTTCCTGTTTTGGGCACTATCGCTAATTTGTGCCAAGTCTTTCTGTCAGTAGTAACTTCTACAAAAGAATTGCCATTATAAGGCGACCATGTTACAGAATTTGTATTTATTATTTTAAATCCAAGAGTGATGTCTTTAACAGTATCTGGAATTGCAAACCATTGAAATTCTATAATTTGTAGAATATTATCATGCGTATAAGTCTCAGATTTCAAAACATTTTCTGATTCGTAACTGCTAAGGTTCCAATTATTATTTAATTATGTAGGCATTTCTGGAATGTAAAGATTCGCTACTTGTTGGTAATAATCGAACAGCTGTTTCGAGATATATGAATATCCAGAATACATAGTGAGTGCACCATATTCAGGACCTGGCCAAAATCCAAGCATATCAAGGTTGAAAACGCCGAGTATATTCATATTCTCACGAGCGCATTTCTGTACAAAAGGATAGCTTCCGACCATCCATCTTTCCTCACCATTGAATGGTATGTAAAGTATGCTGCGTTTAAAAATAAAGTGATAATAAGTAATATATACTTTTTCATAACACAAAATTTTAGGCACTGCAATATACATATTATTTTTCAATTTTTATAATAATTATGCATTATGAATTATGAATTATGAATTGTTTTATGGCGTTCCGGCTATCGCCGTCGGGCTTTCCGCATTGTACGGACGTGGCTTGCCGCGTCCCCTACAATTCCTAACTATTTTTTCTTTCTTTTTTAAAATAATAATAACATATTTTCATATCTTTGTAGATGGCTAAAGACTCCTATCATCTTGACGACACAATGACTCGGAGTCTTGGCAATTTAAACAAATAGTAACTTAACAACTCAAAATAATATGGCAAAAAACAGACTCATAGGCGATTATCCTGTTATTGGAATCCGCCCAACCATCGACGGCCGTCGTGGTGCTCTTAAAGTTCGTGAATCTCTTGAAGATCAAACCATGAACATGGCAAAAGCTGCAGCAAAACTCTTTGAAGAAAACTTGAAATATTCTAACGGCGAACCTGTTAAAGTCGTTATCGCTGATACAACAATAGGTCGTGTTGCAGAAGCTGCTGCTTGCGCCGACAAGTTCAGAAAAGAAGGCGTTGACATCACATTAACTGTCACTCCTTGCTGGTGCTACGGCGCTGAGACAATGGACATGGACCCAATGACAATCAAAGGTGTTTGGGGATTCAACGGAACAGAACGTCCAGGTGCTGTTTATCTCGCATCAGTTCTCGCAACACACGCTCAAAAAGGTTTGCCAGCTTTCGGCATCTATGGTCATGACGTACAAAACGCTGACGACACTTCAATCCCAGCCGACGTACAAGAAAAACTCTTGCGCTTCGCTCGCGCTGCCGTCGCTGCTGCTTCAATGCGTGGCAAGTCATATCTCCAAATCGGTTCTATCTGCATGGGCATCGGAGGCTCAATCATCGACCCTAATTTCATAGAAGAATATCTCGGAATGCGCGTCGAGTCAGTTGACGAAGTGGAAATAATCCGCCGCATGACTAACGAGATCTACGATAAAAATGAATACGAAAAAGCTCTCGCTTGGACTAAAGAAAAATGTATCGAAGGTCTCGATAAAAATCCTGAATATCTTAAAAAGACAGCTGCTGAAAAAGAAGAGATGTGGGAATTTGTCGTTAAGATGATGGTCATCATCAAAGATATGATGAACGGCAACCCTAACCTTCCAGAAGGCTGCGAAGAAGAAATGGTAGGTCACAACGCCATCGCTGCCGGCTTCCAAGGACAACGTCAATGGACCGACTTCTATCCAAACGGCGACTTCGCTGAGTCAATGCTTAACTCTTCATTCGACTGGAACGGCGCTCGCGAGCCTTATATCCTCGCAACAGAAAACGACGTCCTCAACGGCATCGGCATGTTATTTATGAAACTGTTGACAAACCGTCCACAGATGTTCGCCGACGTTCGTACTTACTGGAGCCCTGAAGCAGTGAAAGGCGCAACAGGCTACGAGCTCGAAGGCGTTGCACAACAGTCAGGCGGTATCATCCACCTCATCAACTCTGGCGCTTGCTGCGTTGACGCTTCCGGCGTTTGCAAAGACGAAAACGGCAACAACGTTATGAAACAATGGTGGGAAGTAACAGAAGCCGACCAAGACGCAATGATGAACGCCACAGAATGGTGCTCTGCTGACTACGGATACTTCCGTGGTGGCGGCTACTCATCACGCTTCGAGACAAAAGCAGAAATGCCTGTCACAATGATTCGTCTCAACCTCGTCAAAGGCCTCGGACCATGCATCCAAATAGCTGAAGGATGGACAGTCAACCTCCCAGAAAAAGTTTCTGACACATTATGGAAACGTACCGACTACACATGGCCTTGCACATGGTTCGCTCCTCGCACAACAGGCAAAGGCGCTTTCACATCAGCTTACGAAGTTATGAACAACTGGGGCGCTAACCACGGAGCTATCAGCTACGGCCACATCGGCGCTGACCTCATTACATTATGCTCAATGTTACGCATCCCTGTATCAATGCACAACGTGCCAGAAGAGAAAATCTTCCGTCCTTCTGTATGGAACGCCTTCGGCATGGATAAAGAAGGTCAAGACTTCAGAGCTTGCGCTAACTTCGGACCAATGTATAAATAATTGAAAATATTGTAGAGACGTATCAATGTAACAAAAAAATAAAAAAACATTGATGCGTCTCAATTTAATAATTAGTGACTATTGTCTGTAGTCCGTTGACTTAAAAAAACAATCATGAGTATCATAGACGAAAAACATTATACAGAATTTCTGAAACAGGCTCATCGTTATGGTGATTCAAAACTGACTTTATGCAGCAGCGGCAATCTCTCATGGCGCATCGACGACAACCTCGCTCTCGTTTCAGGAACAGGATCATGGGTTCCTACTTTAAAAGAAGAAAACATCTCTCTCTGCAATATTGAGACAGGCGAATTTCTCAATGGCGTGAAGCCTTCGATGGAAAGCACATTCCACCTCGGAATCATGCGCCAACGTCCTGAAGTCAATGTGGTGTTCCACTTCCAATCTGAATACGCTACAGCGATAGCTTGCATGAAAGAGAAACCAACAAACTTCAACGTCACAGCTGAGATTCCAATTCACGTTGGAAGAGAGATTCCTGTGATTCCTTATTACAGACCAGGCTCTCCTGAATTAGCAAAAGCCGTTTTAGAAGCGATGAAAGACCACAACTCATGCCTCATGACAAACCACGGTCAGGTGGTATGCGGCAAGAACTTCAACGAAGTCTTTGAACGTGCCACATTCTTCGAGATGGCTTGCAGAATAATAGTACAGTCTGGCGGCAATTATTCAACCTTGACACAAGAAGAGATTGAAGATTTAGACGTTTACGTTTTAGGAAAGAAAAAATAAGATGAAAAGATATATAGCAGCAGACTTCGGCGCAGGCAGCGGTCGTGTTATCGTAGGAACGTGGCTTGCCGAGTCCAATGAAATTCAATTGGAAGAAATACATCGTTTCAGTAACGATCAAAAATTTATCGATGGTCATCTGAGATGGGATTTCGAAGCTCTTTTTAATGAACTTAAAATTGGTTTGAAGAAAGCTTTTGCCAAATACGGCAACGAGATCGAAAGCATCGGCATCGACACCTGGGGTGTTGATTATGGCCTTTTGGATAAAGATGGAAAATTAATTTCCACTCCAATATGCTATCGTGATGACAGAACCAAAGGAATGTTAGAATTAGCATTTCAAAAGTTGCCAAAGGAAGAATTTTTCCAACATGCTGCTAATCAGTTTATGGAGATAAACACAGCGTTTCAGTTGTTGAGCTCTGTTACAGCCTGTAAGGCTGATACAAATATAGCGTATGACGATGTCATACGAGCTAAAAAAATATTATTCATGCCAGATTTGTTCAACTATTTCTTGACAGGAAAATGTTATAACGAATTTACAATATCATCGACTTCGCAGTTGATGAATTCACTCACTCATCAGTGGGACGATGTCATCTTTGAAAGATTAGGATTACCTAAACACTTGATGCAAGAGATTATTTATCCTGGCACTGTGATAGGACGACTTACCGATGAGTTAGCTGAAGAATTAGGCGGCAACCTCAATGTCGTCGCTGTCGGCTCACACGACACCGCGAGTGCCGTCGCTTCCATAAGCGACACCTCCGACGACTGGGCATTCATCAGCTCCGGCACATGGTCGCTCATGGGAACACCGACAAAAGAACCTATCATCTCGCAAGAAGCCTTTGATGCCGCTTTCACCAACGAAGGCATGACCGACGGAAGGATACGTTTCCTCAAAAACATAACAGGACTCTGGCTCATACAGCAACTCGTAAAAGAGTGGGAACAAGAAGGCTACAAATGCGACTATTCAGAATTAGTCAAAGAAGCTGAGCTGTCAGAATTTAACTCATCATTCGACGTTGATGACGCACGTTTCATGAATCCTGATAAGATGTCGGAAGCTATTGTTTCATATCTCAAAGAAAATAATGAAGAACTCCCTGTCACCAAAGGCGACTTCATGAGATGTATCTGTATCTCATTGGCAAAGAAATATGCCGAGGTAAAGACCCAGATGGAACGCTGCACCAACAAGAAAATCAACAAGATTTACATCGTTGGCGGCGGTTCAAAAAATCAGTTGCTGAACAAACTCACTGCAGAATACACAGGATGCGAAGTGATAAAAGGTGAAGTAGAAGCCACAGCGATGGGAAACATTTTGGTTCAAGTCTCAGTTCATAACTCATAGCAATATTAACATTATGACACAAAATCTACAATCGAAACTCGTCGAGAAAAAGTATCTCTTGACATTCATTTTAATAACATCATTATTTGCCTTATGGGGCTTCGCCAACGACATCACTAACCCTATGGTGGCAGCTTTCCAGACTGTCATGGAACTGTCGGCAGCAAAAGCCTCTCTCGTACAATTCGCTTTCTACGGAGGCTATGCCACAATGGCGATACCGGCAGCTCTCTTTGCAAGACGCTACAGCTACAAAAAAGGTATCTTGTTAGGATTGATACTCTATGCCATAGGAGCGTTTATGTTCATCCCTGCCGCTAACCGTCAGGAGTTCGGCTTCTTCTGCGTATCGTTGTACGTCCTCACTTTCGGACTCGCTTTCCTCGAAACAACAGCAAATCCTTACATATTATCATTAGGAAGCAAAGAGACTTCAACACGTCGTCTCAACCTTGCTCAGGCTTTCAACCCTATCGGCTCTCTGATGGGAATGTTCGTAGCTTCTCGTATCGTTCTCGCTAAACTCGAATCCGACACAGCTGCTGTTCGCGAAGTGGGATTCAGCAACTTAGACGAAATGACAAAACTCTCAATACGCGAACACGACCTCGACATCATCCGTAATCCATACGTCGCATTAGGTTGCGTGGTGTTGTTTGTCTTTGTTATCATTGCTATTTTTGTTAAGAATCAAAATAATGAAGCAATAGAAACAACTTCTAATAACAAAGGTACTTTAAAACGTCTTTTCTCCAACAAAGTATATCGTGAAGGTGTTGTCACTCAGTTGTTCTACGTGGCAGCTCAAATCATGACATGGACTTTCATCATTCAATATGCCGACAGACTTGGCATCGACAAGGCGACAGCTCAATTGTATAACATCATCGCAATGGGCATGTTCTTATGCGGTCGTTTCATAAGCACATTCTTGATGAAATATGTCAACTCACGTAAGTTATTAATGTTCTTCGCCATCGGTGCGATGCTCGCTTCAGCAGGAACGATATTGATTGACGGAGTTATGGGACTTTACTGCTTGATGGCTATTTCAATCTTCATGTCGCTTATGTTCCCAACAATATATGGCATCGCTTTGGAAAACGTCAGTTTAGAAGACAGTTCATTAGGTGCAGCGTTTTTGGTCATGGCTATCGTTGGCGGCGCTTTGATGCCACCGCTTCAAGGCATGATAATCGATTTGGGAACAGTAGGAAGTCTGCCAGCTGTCAATTTCTCATTCATACTTCCATTTATCTGTTTCGTAGTTATATTCATTTTCGGATTGAGAACAAGTAGGATGAAATAAGGATTTCAGAATCTCAAAATCACAGAAACTCAGAAATAATTTTGAGGTTTTGAAGTTCTGAGATTCTGAATTTCAAATATAAGTGTTATCTTTGCACTCTCAAAGATCGGGGTGTGGTGCAGTCGGCTAGCATTCTTGCATGGGGTGCAAGCGGTCGCCCGTTCGAGTCGGGCCACTCCGACAAAACAAAAAAAGCAGCGAATTACTTCACTGCTTTTTTTATATCTAAAAGTTTTAAATTAGTTTTCCATGAGGAATCTTTCAACTTCCATACCTGCCATTGCGCCTGTACCAGCAGCGATGATAGCTTGACGGAACAATCTATCTTGACAGTCGCCTGCTGCGAAGATGCCAGGAACGCTTGTTGCTGTTGATTTAGGTTTTGTGATGATATAACCAGCTTCGTCCATTTCTAACTTATCTTTGAAGATAGCTGTGTTTGGAATATTTCCGATTGCTTCGAAGAAACCATCGACTTTAATTGTACGTTCTTCGTTTGTTTTGCTGTCGAAAAGGACTGCACCTTGGAGGTTTGCCATGAAGCCATCAACTTCACCGAATAATTCTTTTGTTTGTGTATTCCACAAAACTTCGATGTTTGGAGTATTTAAAACTCTATGTTGCATAGCCTTTGATGCGCGGAGAACATCACGACGAACAATCAAATAAACTTTGTTGCAGAGATGTGAGAGATATGTTGCATCTTCACAAGCTGTGTCGCCGCCGCCAACAACTGCAACGTCTTTACCTCTGAAGAAGTAGCCATCGCAAGTAGCACATGCAGAAACGCCGCCGCCTTTGAATTGTTCTTCACCTTGAACACCTAACCAACGAGCTGAAGCGCCTGTAGCGACAACGATAGTATCGGCTAACAATTCATCGCCTGTTTCTGATTTCACTCTGAAAGGACGAGCTGTAGTATCAACTTCAACGATAGAGCCCATGCGGAATTCTACGCCAAAACGTTCTGCTTGTTGACGTAAATCCATCATCATTTGGCTGCCATGTACGCCTTGTGGATAACCAGGGAAATTTTCAATTTCTGTTGTCTGCATCAATTGACCGCCTGTTATTGGTCCTTCGTAAATAACTGTTTTAAGGTCAGCACGACATGTATAAATTGCTGTTGTGTATCCTGCAGGTCCTGAACCGAGGATAAGACATTGTACGCGTTCTAAATTTTCCATTATAGTAATAGTTTAATTTTATTTTTTGCAAAAGTAATGTTTTTAAAAGAAAAAAAAAAGCAATAGTTAAAATATTTTTAATGAGACAGACAAAAGGCTATTGTACATAGTGAAAGCCCTCGTCTCCAAAATCCGTCTCCCCGTAGAGACACGTCAATGCGACATGCTATAAAAAACATTGACACGTCTCAAAAATAAAATGACATTTTCAATTTCCATCAGACGTGTCAATGTTTTTTATTTTTTTGCAGGATACATTGACGCATCCTACCGAAAAAAAATCAAAAATCCGTCTCCAACCTCCGTCTCCCCGTAAAGACGTGTTACGAGTGATGAACATTGAGCCCTGAAAGGGCGAGACAAATATAGCATAAGGCAACGCCTTATAAATTAGGATAATTAAAAAAAGGTGTTACCCTTCTCCAGAGCAACACCCCAATTATGCATTATGCATTATGAATTATGAATTATGAATTGATATAATCGCTTTTATTCTAAGACCGGACGCACACTTTGACCGACGTAACGGCTGCTGAAGTCCATGATGTGATAGTCGCTATTGAAGCCGAGGCAGTACGCGTAGCAGCTATTGCTAGCGCTAGGCGCCGACCTCCAATAGCAACCGTAGCCTCCAGCGACGTTGAGCGATGACCACATGCGATAACCAGCAGCAGGAAGGAAGATGCTGTTACCGTTTGGTCCTTTTACATTATAGCCGTTAACGCCGTTCTGGGTCGTCCATGTCCAGGTGCAGTTGTTTAACAACTCTTCTTGTTCTGCACTTGTTGGCATACGCCAGTCTCCGCCCCAATTGGCTGTCGCTGCATCGTATTGAGCTGTTAATTTGCCTTCTCCATCTATATAGCCTTGAGATTGCAACTCTGAATTACTAAGTCCGTAGGTTGAGCAGTTTTCTTCTGTATATTCAGATTTTGTCGTTGTCTCGCCCCAAGCATAATAATTGCCGTATGCTTCTGCTGAAGTGGCTCCAACGTTGCATGTAGCCCATTTTACGCTCAAGCCTAAGTCAACGTATTCATGGTTGTTGTTGTCTGGTTCTTCTGGCTCAGCATTATTACCTCCAGAAACTGGGCGCACACTCCGACCGTCGTAACGGTAGCCGTAGTCCATGCCGTAACTGTTTCTTTTGAAGTAGAAGCGGTGCGCGTAGTAGCTATTGCTTTCGTCAGGCGCCGAATCCCAAAAGTACCCGAAGCTCCCAGCGTCGTTGAGCGAAGACCCGCCGCGATAACCAGCAGCAGGAAGGAAGATACTGTTGCCGTTTGTCTTTGATGTAACCTTACAGCCGTTAACACCATTCTGCGTTGTCCATGTCCAGGTGCAGTTGTTCATTAATTCTTTCAGTTCTGCTATTGTCGGCATTCTCCAGCTACCGCCCCAGTTGGCTGTGGCAGCATCGTATTGCGCTGTAAGATTGCCTTCGCTATCTATATAGCCCTGAGATTGCAACTGTGAATAACTAAGTCCGTAAGTAGAACAGTTAGAAGAACTATAGTTATTATTTGGTGCTGGTTCAGTCTCGCCCCAAGCATAATAATTTCCGTATGCTTCAGGTGTTTCTGCTCCAACGTTGCAGGTCGCCCATTTTACGCTCAAGCCTAAGTCAACGTATTCGTGGTTGTTAATCTCGTTTGTTTCCTCTTCTATCTCTTCCCATTTCAAGGCTACTTTGTCGTTAGTCGCTGTTCTGTAA
>JAGBVS010000017.1 GCA_017630195.1 Bacteroidales bacterium
AAGATATTCATGACCATAGCTATTAAGCAGATACTTAATGTTAATAAGTATGAATGTAAGTCAGAGTTTATTATAATTTTTACCAAAGTGTACATAATGCAAAAAACTACTATTGTAAATATTACACGTAATATTTTACCTGAAATAGTATAATAGCTTTTACGGTAATTGAACACAGAAATGCCTGTTGCGGTAAGGATGAATACGTATGAAAGTGTAATAAGAGAAACGGAATTTATCAAATGTATATTAAAAAATGCGTTATGTAATGCCGACTGCATTTCTTCTGTAAAAAACATAAAGAATATAAAAAGACATAAAGCCGCTAAGACCCATAATAATATAGCAGAACCAACTCTGATTATGCTTTTGCTTTTAGGTGCTAATGCTTCTTTTTTGCTAACATGCATGGTTGCGAATACGCAGAATAAAATTCCTACAAACAACAAAGCGAAGAATTTCTTTGTATATGACTTTGATTCAAAGAGTTTTGCAGATTCAATTGGTTTGTCTATGCTGAAAGTTACTACCATCATTTCTTCGCCAGTCGGTTCAAGTGACAATCCATATTCTGAAAGCATTTCGTTTACTTCTTCAACTGATTTTTGTCCGGAGTAGAATTCTGGTTTTAAATTAATTATAATATCTTTGTTTATGGAATCGTTTTCCAGCAATACAGGTATGCCATGTGACGTGCGCAAATTGATTAAAAATCTATGCATGTCAATTTCTAACACTTTAAGTTTTATATATTCTTCTGTCTGTGAATTTTTGTAATATGCTATTGTTGAATAGTATTCGTTGGTGTTTAAAAACACTCTTGTGCGGAAAGTTTCAAAATCACCAGCATTTCTTGTTGTTTCGTCAAATTTCATCTTGTCATAAACGACCAATCTATATGACGCCTTAAATGCTGTGTCTGAATTTATACCAGTATTTTTTACAAAATCATACATTATTTGTTCGTAAAGATTGTTGTTCATGCATACTTCTTCCTTGAAGTTAATGGTATAAGAAGTGTTTTCATGTGGCATTCTTATGATATGAACAATCTCATCATTGCTCAATAAATGATTTAAGCCAGCTAAAAACTCTCTGCGAGAAGTGTTTGATTTAGGATTTGTTAGACAAGTGTCTTTAAAAAAGAGTTCACTATTCCTCACATCAATTATTTCTTGAAAAATTTTAGCTTCATAATCAATGCCTGACAATTTTCCTTCATAACGAATGACAGCTTCATCTTCATAATTGCAGCTTGCCAACGATACCATCGCCAACAAGACGAATAAAAATCTTAATTTTCTCATAATTATTTAGTTTTATTAATTATATACTAAATTATCACACATTGGTGTGAAAAGTAAATTATTGAAAATGAAATGATTGTTTGAGTGTTGTTTGGCAGTTATAAAATCGGGGGGGGTAAAATGCTGATAATAAACAAGTTACGGTGCTTATTTGCTGTGTGTTCGTTATTGTTTGCAGTATTTACCACTTTCGCTAAAATTTAGTTTCAATCAATACGCAAATATATAAAAAAGTCAACAAGACAACAAGATTTTTTTAATATTAAAATTCAAAAATCATCAACTTGTGGTCTTGTAGTCTTGTAGTCTTGTAGTCATAAAAAAAGAGGCCTTAAGCCTCTTTTTTGTTTATTCCGAATCTGATATATTTTATTGTCAGTCCTTTGTCGAGCCATATTTGTTCGTAATAAGTTCTTATCTTCTTTACTTCCAAATCGTCGTCGTTAGCGTAGAGATTATCGTAGTTGTAGAATATTGGAAGTTTGCCATCTTGAGCTGTCTCTACTGTGAATTCATACATCAAGTCACTGTCAGTCTTGAGGTTGACGACGCCGTCTTGTTTTACGAATGTGCGGTAACGTTCGAGGAAGTTAGGACCTGTGAGACGTTTGCGAGCCTTTGATGGCTGAGGGTCTGGGAATGTGACCCAAATCTCATCCACTTCGTTTTCTGCGAAGAAACCGTCGATGAGTTCGATATGAGTTCTGAGGAACGCCACATTGTCGAGGCCTTCGTTGCGTGCTTGGCAGAGTCCGACCCACATGCGTGAACCTTTGATGTCAACGCCAATATAATTGATGTCTTTGTGAGCACGGGCGAGACCTACGGTATATTCGCCTTTACCGCATCCTAATTCCAAAACTATAGGGTTGTCGTTCTTGAAGAAATCTTGTTTCCATCTTCCTTTCAATGGAAATCCTTCATTTTTAAGTCTTTCAAATGAATATTCAAAAAGATTGTTGAAAGTCTTGTTTTCAGCGAAACGTTCTAATTTATTTTTTCCCATATCAAATTATTTTTGGAATAACAACCATGCAGATTCGTTGTAGTCGCGTTTGATTTCATCGAGGCGTATCAAAGCGTCAGCTTTTTCTGCAAATGATTCATAATAAACACGAATATTACCTTTATTATTTCTCTCTAATGAAGAGGCGTTTTCAAAACCTTGGTTTCTTAAATCGTTCACACATTTCTCAGCGCTAGCCTCAGTCTGGAAAGAACCACCAACTATGTAGTAGGAATTCTGGAATTCATGAACTGAGGAATTCATGACTTCAGGAGTTGAGGAATTCAGGATTTCAGGAACCTCTGTCACTTCAATCTCTTCAGTTACTTCAACAACTTCAATCTCTTCAGTTACTTCAACAACTTCAATCTCTTCAGTTGCCTCTACTTCCTCTAATACCTCTGAAACCTCTAGTTCCTCTCCAACCTCTAAAACCTTTATAAGGTATTCATTAGGTGACGAGTACAAGAATGGATTCCAGCTTGCGAGTTGTGAGTCGGATTTGTCTGTTGTCCAGTTGATTACGAAAATGAACAAGAATGCTAATGTTGTATAAGCGAAAGTTCTGAATAAACTTGGTTTTCTTCTTGATGGTGTTTCGCTTGCCACTTCTTCAACGCTGTCGATTGCTATTGAATATTCGGTGTTTTTCTGTTTTTGTTCGACAACGATTTTTTCCTTAATGACTTGATAAGTCTCTGTGCGGAAGATAGGTTGGAAGTTAAAGCTTGTCAAGCCGAAAGCGTCGCCGAGGAGATTGACATCTTCTTTAGTCTCGAAGACGTAGTCGCCGTGGAAGTTGCGTAATTTGCCGAGTCCTTCCAAATCGAGTTCGAAATTAACATCGAGAATGGCAGCGCTTTGGTTGACGAAATTTTGTATTTTGGCAAGAGCTTCCTCGTTAGAAATATTCTCTTTTTGAGAAATAAAATTAACGAGCAAATCATCATTGTTTGTCAATTTATTGTTGAAAACTAATTCTTTGTATGGAGGCATAAAACGATGATTTGCATAATCTATTGTGGCAGAATGTCTTTTGGAAATAAAAGCTCCAAAATCCGGAACGATTACGCATTCGTTGTCTTTTAATAACTCTATCAAATAATTAGTAATCATATAGTTATAAGTTTTCGATACAAAAATATTTTGGTTTGCGAAGTTAAGAAAAATACTTCAATCTTTGAAGAATTTTAGACATTTTTCTACATCTTGCGGTGTATCAATGGAATAACTTTCAAACTCGGTTATGCCCATTTTTATTTCGTATGAATTTTCGAGCCATCTCAACTGTTCTAAGCACTCTGAGAGTTCAAGTCCTGACTGAGGAAGATTGGCTATTTTTTTCAAAACATTGACTTTGTATGCGTATATTCCGATGTGTTTATAGAATGTTCTTTGTTGCATCCACGACATGGCGTTTTTATCTGCTTTTCTCAAAAAAGGAATGGTTTGGCGACTGAAATACAGTGCATTGTTGTTTTTGTCGAATACAACTTTCACCACATTTTCATCGAAGAGTTCGTCTTCATCTTTGATAGGTTTGCATAAAGAAGCTATCTGGCTTTCTTCTGTCGAGATGAGAGAAGCGATTTGGTTTATTTGTTCCGGATTTATAAAAGGCTCATCGCCTTGGATGTTAACAACGGCATCATATTGATTTTCAATTTTTTCAACAATCTCACAACATCTGTCTGTACCGCTGTTGTGTTCGGAAGACGTCATCATGACTTTTCCGCCGAAAGCGATTACTGCATCATAAATGCGTTGGTCGTCGGTGGCAACCACGACGTCAGTCAGCATTTCGGCTTTCAATGATTGTTCGTAAACGCGCTGTATCATTGATTTTCCGTTGATTATAGTAAGAGGCTTGCCAGGGAAACGAGTCGAGGCAAAACGAGCAGGTATTATTCCTAATATCTTCATTTTTTATGTTTTAGGATTATAATATGTTATAAATTCAGAAACTCAAAAATATCAGTTTTTTTTAGTCTCATATTAAAAAAGTCCGTTCAGCGATGCGTTGATGCTTTCTATGACTTTGCTTAAATCTTCCGGGTTTTCAAACTCGAGATTGTCGCTGTCTATTATCAAGACCTTGCCTTTGTCGTAATTAGCGATCCAGTTTTCATATTTGTCGTTGAGAGCTTTGAGGTAATCAAGACGAATTGATTGTTCGTAAGCTCTGTTACGTTTTGCGATTTGTCTTACCAATGTTGGAATGTCGGCTCTCAGATATATAAGCAAATCAGGAGCTTGCATGTAGGAACTCATCAAATCGAAAAGAGATTGATAATTTTCGTAGTCGCGTGATGACATAAGCCCCATTTCGTAGAGATTGGAAGCGAAGATATACGAATCTTCGTAAATGGTTCTGTCTTGAACCACGTCGGCGCCACTGTTTCTTATGTCGATAATCTGTTTGAATCTGCTTGTGAGGAAATATATTTGCAGATTGAACGACCAGCGCAACATATCATCATAAAAACTGCTTAAATAAGGATTGTTGTCAACTTCCTCATAATGAGGTTGCCATCCGAAATGTTTTGACAATAAATGAGTTAATGTTGTTTTTCCTGATCCGATATTACCTGCGATAGCTATATGCATAACAAAAATATTTTTTTGCTAAAATAGTAAAAAAAAGACTACAAGACCACAAGACCACAAGACTACAAGTTTTTTTTAGTAATGAAGTTATGAAGTTCATTTTCCATTAGTCTTTAGACATTAGTCATTAGACATTAGTCTTTAGTCATTATTTCGGTGCTTTCACGAAGAAGTAAATTCCTATTATTGAGAAAATTATATTAGGGAGCCATGCGGCGATGAAAGGGGAGAACACGCCTGAGAGTGCGAACACTCGTGAGAACTCCATGAAGAGGATGTATGAGAATGTGATGACGATTCCTATTCCAAGGTGCAGTCCCATTCCGCCGCGAACCTTCCTGCTCGACAGAGCTGCTCCTATCACTGTGAGAATCAATATAGCGGCTGGCGATGCTATACGTTTGTGCATCTCTATTCTATATTGAAGAGTGTTGTCGGCTCCTTTCAGCTCCAAATTTTGTATGTGGTTACGAATCTCAAAAAGATTCATTTCTTCAAATTCTTCTTTGATATTGTAAAGGTCGCGAGGTTTGAGAATCAATGTGGTGTCTTTTGATTTGCCACGGTTCATAGTTTCTTCGGGATAAAGATAACGTTCCACATAATTGGAGATATTCCATTTGCCGTTTATTGTGTCGTATGTGGCTTTGTCGGCGATAATCTTGTATGTCAGAACGTTGTCTTCTATCTTTTCCATAGCGAATTTGTAAGCTATTTTCTTTTTTATGTCGAAGTTGCCCACATATACATAAGTGCCTCTTTCGATTTGGACGTGGATGTTAGAGCCTGAACTTTTGGTCAGCTTTTCCATATATTTGTCTTTAAACTCTCTTCTTATAGTGTCGGTCTTGGGAATCAAGAAGTTGCCGAGATAGAAAGAGCCTGCTGCGAGCATTAAGCCGGCTAACATATATGGATAGAGGAATCTTTTGAAACTGATGCCGCTACTCAGAATCGCTATTATTTCCGTATGTCCTGCCATTTTTGACGTAAAGAAGATGACGGAGATAAAGACAAAAAGATATATGAAGAGATTAATAAAATAAGGTATGAAAGGCACATAATAATGTAACACCACTTCTCTGAAACTTGCGTTATTCTTTATAAAACTGTCGATGTTTTCAGAGACGTCGAAAACCACGACGATGAGAATCAGCAAGCTGATGGAGAAGAAGAATGTTCCGATATATTTTCTGAATATGTACCAGTCTAATTTTTTCATATCAAATTCTGCGTGTGACTTTGGTCAGCATCATGTCGCGCCATGATGAGAAATCGCCTTCTATAATATGTTTTCTTGCTTCTTTGACGAGCCAGAGATAGAATCCGAGATTATGTACAGTGGCAATCATAGGACCTAAAATCTCTTTGGAGATGATGAGGTGACGCAGATAAGCCTTGGTGTAATCTCTGTCAACGTAAGTTGTTCCGTTTTCGTCTAAAGGAGAGAAGTCGTATTTCCATTTTTCGTTCTTGATATTTATGATGCCTTCAGAGGTGAAGAGCATGCCGTTACGTCCGTTGCGGCAAGGCATCACGCAGTCGAACATATCGATGCCGCGGGAGATAGCTTCGAGGATGTTGGCAGGAGTGCCTACGCCCATGAGGTAACGAGGCTTGTCTTTAGGAAGAATCTCGTTGACGACTTCAATCATCTCGTACATCTGTTCTGTAGGTTCGCCTACTGCGAGGCCTCCGATGGCGTAACCGTCGGCTTCGTGTCTGGTGATATATTCTGCGGAGCGGCGTCGGAGTTCCGGATAGACGCAGCCTTGAACGATAGGGAAGAGCGATTGGTTGTATCCGTAGAGAGGTTCAGTCTCGTCGAAACGTTTCCAGCAGCGGTCGAGCCAGCGATGTGTTCTTTCCATCGATTCTTTTGCGTATTTGAAGTCGGCTGTTCCAGGGGTACATTCGTCGAAAGCCATGATGATGTCGGCTCCTATGGTGCGTTCAATGTCCATCACGTTTTCCGGAGTGAAGGTGTGACGTGAACCGTCGATATGAGATTGAAACACTACGCCTTCTTCTTTCATCTTTCTTATGCCAGTAAGAGAAAAGACCTGGAAACCGCCGCTGTCGGTGAGGATAGGACGATTCCATCCGTTGAACTTATGAAGTCCGCCAGCTTTGTTCAAGACATCCAATCCAGGACGAAGATAAAGATGATAGGTGTTGCCTAAAATGATTTGAGCCTGTATCTCTTCTTCTAACTCTCTGATATGAGTGGCTTTAACGCTGCCAACAGTTCCTACAGGCATGAAAATTGGTGTCTCTATATTACCGTGATCGGTGGTGAGGACACCAGCGCGAGCGTTGCTCGAAATATCATTTTTGACAAGTGAAAATCTCATAAAATTTTTTGGGCAAATATACTATTTTTTCCTGTGAAAAATTCATACTTTTGCAGTGAAATTTTACAATTTCCATAATAAATTTTTGTCGTAAAAAAAATAATTGTCGTGAGCATAAGTTTCAATTTTAATCAGTTGTCGTTCATCGTTTTGGTGGCGTTCGTTGTAGCTTGGTTGGTGCAGATGTTGTATCATTGGGTTTTATTCAGACGATTGGCATTTTATAAAAAAAAGGAGAAAAACGGCAGACTTGAACCTGTCTCCGTGATTGTGTGCGCTCGCGATTCCTATGAGTATCTTCTCGACCTGATTCCTGCTGTGTTGTCACAAGACTATCCTGATTTTGAATTGGTGATCGTAAACGATTGCTCTCAAGATAACACTGAAGAATATCTGAAAGATTTGGCGAGAAATAATCCTAAAATAAATTTGGTTAACCTGAAGCAGAATCTTAATTTCTTCCACGGAAAGAAATTCCCTTTGAGCATGGGAATTAAATCTGCTAAACACGATTTGCTTCTTCTTACTGATGCCGATTGCGTGCCTAATACAAACCAGTGGATTAAGGAAATGGTTGATGCATATAACGACAATACCGAAATTGTTGTGGCTTACGGACCTTATTTTGAACGTAAAGGCTTGTTGAATAAGCTTATCCGCTTCGATACTTTATATATCGCTATGCAATATTTGTCGTTGGCATTGGCTAAGAAGCCATATATGGGTGTCGGAAGAAACCTTTCTTATAGAAAGAGCACATTCATGAAGAACAAAGGTTTTACATCGCATTATAATATCCCTTCAGGCGACGATGACCTGTTTATAAGTCAGGTTGCTAACAAGAATAACACCAACGTTTTTATCGATGCTGTGAATAGAGTAGAGTCGGAACCAAAAAGAAGTTGGGCTACTTGGATTCGTCAAAAAAGACGTCATTATTCTACCGGAATTCAATATAAATCCAATATAAACAGGATATTAGGAATCCTGCTCGGCAGTCGTTTGCTTTATTATCCAACCTTGATAGCATTATTCTTTTTGCCAGCTGCTTTTGAAATATCATTAGGCAGAATATATTATTTCATCATAATAGGATTATTTGCATCACTCCATTATGTAACTCAGTTCATTATTTATCATAAATCGGCAAAACAACTTGGAGAGAAACATTTAGGATTGATATTTACGCCGATTTACGATTGTTTCTTTATGATTTTTACTACGGTTATAGGATTTTGGAGTACTTTTTTCAAACCCAAAGGATGGTGATTTTTTTAATTCATAATTGATAATTCATAATGCATAATCTTTTTTCTGTAAAATTAAGAATTATGCATTTTGCATTATGAATTATTTTTATCTTTGCACATTGTATAAATAAGCATTAAAATAAACACA
>JAGBVS010000127.1 GCA_017630195.1 Bacteroidales bacterium
CATCGGCAGCGTCGTTCATGCCATTTAAAAACGTGATTAATAAAGCCAATATCAATGATGCGGCAATGATGAATACTAACATATCATGAATTCTTAATGACTATTGTTCTAATTGTGTCGGCTACATTCTTGATGATGTCGCTCGCATTTTCAAAAGTCTCGATGATATTCTTGTTCTTGACTAATTCAATATAGTCAGCTTCATCATCGAACAGATTGCTGATATAGTCGAAGAAGATGGTGTCGATGGTGTGTTCGATATGCTTTATTTTGTCGCACTTCTCGATGATGTCGTTGTGGTTTAATGTGATATGTTCTAATTTCTTTATAATGTCGAGAAGATATTCGGCACATTCGTTAAGATATTTGGCTGTCTCTAAAATCTGGCTGTCGATGCGTTTGGGTTTATACATCAAGACATATTTGGAACAGTCGTCGATGATGTCTAAGCAGTCGTCCATATTGGAAGCTAACTCATTGACGTCTTCTCTGTCGAAAGGTGTGATGAAGGTGATGTTGAGCATTTTGTAAATGTTTCTGAACAACTCATCACCGTCGGTCTCGTCTTTCTTTATCTGACGGCCCAACAACTTACGTTCTTCATAGTCGTCAACCTTAACCATTTCGAGTAAAGTCTTTGTCGCATGGACAAGCAATTCTGATTGCTTGATGTAAATAGGGAAAAACTTGGTTTCCTTAGTCACGAAAAATTGTAAAAAACTATTTAAACTCATCTTGTTTATGTTTTAATGGCTAAAGACAAATGGCTAAAGTTAATGTCTTCCATCAATCTTTAGTCATTTGCCTTTAGTCTTTAGTCAAAGTTAAATAATTCCGCAGAGGTGATAGAGAACTCTTGCGCCAACGTTGCCGTCCCATTCGTCTTCGCCTGGTGACACTTCGCAGAGGTCGAAGCCTATTATCTCTTTGCCGCTTTCTTTTACTCTGTTTAACAGATACATCATTTCTTCGTATTCCATTCCGCCTGGTACCGGTGTTCCTGTGTTGGGGCATAATTTAGGGTCGAGTCCGTCGATGTCGATGGAGATATAAACTTTTTCAGGAAGTTGAGCGATGATGTCGTCGCATATAGACTTCCAAGTAGCGCCTTCGTACATCTTTCTGCGGTTGTCGCGGTCGTAGAACACAACCATTCTTCCTTCAGAGTTGTTGATGATTTCTTTCTCTTGGTCGCAGTAGTCGCGGATAGCTACTTGAACGAGTTTTTCGATGTTGTCGTATTTCATTGTGTTATAGAAAATGGAGGCGTGAGAGTATTTGAAGCCTTCAAATTCTATTCTTAGGTCGCTGTGAGCATCGACGTGAATGATGCCATATTCTTCACCGAGCTCGTTGAAATATGTGTGATATGGGAGAGGAGTGCTGTGGTCGCCGCCGAGGAGTCCTACTTTCTTGCCTTGTGACTTCCAATAAGCGATTCTGTCTTTGAGCCAAGCGAACATTCTGTCGAAGCCTTTTTCTATAGCTACGTATTTATCTTCGTATGCTTCAGGGTTTTCGTCAACGTCGCCGCTTTCTATGCCGTCTATGATGTCTTCGCTGAGTGGCACGAGTTCATCGTGGAGCTCGCGAAATTCTTGAGGAAATTCGTCCATCCAGATGCCGCGTTTCCATACTTCAGGATAATCGTGGTGGTGGAGGTCAACTTGCATTGAACCGTCGAAAACAGCCTGAGGACCGTTGACAGTGCCTCTGTTATAACTTGTTGTAAGCTCCCATTCAACAGGGATGATTATGATTTCAGCTTCTTCTGCTGTGCATGGCAAACCGTAGATTCCTGAGCCGAGAGCAGCTGCTGCATTAGGGTCAAACATTTTTTCTTCCATAGTTTTATTATTTTCTGCAAAGATATAAAAAAGTCTATAAGACTACAAGACTACAAGACTACAAGTTTTTTTTTAGAGGGATTAGAGGGATTAGAGGGATTAGAGGGAATAGAGGGAATAGAGGAACTTGAGTGGCATAGTTGAGAATCTCAGTAATTTTTCAGATTCTGAGGTTCTGAGTTTTATAAAAAATAGGTAAACGTATTTACTTTTTTCGTATATTTGTAGCGATGAACTAAATTATTAACTAATAACTTTGAAAATGAACTTTACATCTGTTAACAAGATTTTTGAAAAATCTTTCAAAGAAAATTGGGACAGACCGGCTATATCAAACTATCAAGGTGTGACTTTGCACTATAGAGATTTGGCTAGAAGAATAGCAAAACTTCACATTATGTTTGAGGAATGCGGTCTTGAAAAAGGCGATAAAGTGGCGATATGTTCAAGAAACCAGGCTAACTGGGTTGTTTCATTCCTCGCAGCTTTGACTTACGGTGCAGTCCCGGTGCCTCTTATGCACGAATTTAAACCAAGTAACATTAACCATCTCGTAAATCATTCAGAAGCAAAGATTCTCTTCGTTGATGAAGTCATCTGGGAAGGCCTTTCTGAAATTGACATGTCTGATCTTCAGGCTATCATCCAGGTTAACACTTTCAAGCTTCTCTATGCAGCTAATGAAAAGATTTCTGAGAGCCGCGAGCATCTCAACGAACTCTTCGGAAAGCATTATCCGATGGAATTCACTCCGGATTCGTTGAATTATTACGAAGACTCAGCTGATGAACTCGCTATCATCAACTACACATCCGGAACTTCGGGATTTTCAAAAGGCGTTATGATTCCTTATCGCGCCATCCGTTCTAACATCGAATTCGCTGTGAAAGTGCTTCCTATCCTCAACAACACTTCTCGTATCGTCTCAATGTTGCCTTGCGCTCACATGTACGGACTTATGTTTGAAGTGTTGTACGAACTCTCAGTAGGTTGTCATGTTTATTTCCTCTCACGCCTCCCAAGTCCTAAGATTATCATGCAGGCACTCTCTGAAGTGAAACCGACTTTGGTCATCGCAGTGCCTCTTATCATAGAAAAGATATATAAGAGCAAGGTGAAACCTGTCATCGAGACTTCTGGAATCAAATTCGCATTGAAACTTCCAATCCTCGAACAGGTCATCATGAATAAGATTAAGACTGAACTTATCAATGCTTTCGGCGGCGAGTTTTACGAAGTTATCATCGGTGGTGCTGCTTTCAACAAAGAGGTTGAGGCTTTCTTCAAGAAGATGGATTTCCCATTCACTGTGGGTTACGGCATGACAGAATGCGCTCCTATCATCACCTACGATGATTATAAGACAGCTAAGTTGTATTCTTGCGGTAAGATAGTTCCTAATATGGAAATGAAGATCGACTCACCTGATCCTGTGAATATCCCTGGAGAACTTCTCGTTAAAGGTGCTAACGTGTTCTTGGGTTATTACAAGAACGAAGACGCTACGAGAGAAGTCCTCGACGCTGATGGCTGGTTGCATACAGGCGATATGGGCGTTATTGATGCAGATGGTTATCTCTTCCTCAGAGGTCGTTCTAAGTGTATGATTCTCGGTCCTTCAGGTCAGAATATATATCCGGAAGAAGTGGAAGCCGTCCTCGACACTCGTCCTTACGTCCTCGAATCATTGGTTATCGAAGATAATGGCGGTCTCACAGCTCTCATCTATCCTGACTTCGACACCGCAGCTAAAGAAGGTATGGACCAGGCTACATTTATCAAATATATCGAAGATACATTGCCTGAAGTAAATAAGGAATTGCCTAACTACGCTAAACTTAAAAAGATAGAGGTGATGTCTGAAGCCTTCGAAAGAACACCAAAGAAGAGTATCAAACGATATTTATATCAGAGAAATAATTAAGACAACAAGACTACAAGACAACAAGACTACAAGCAAGGGACGTCATAATGAAGTGGCGTCTCTTCTTTTTATGTATAAAATCCTCATTTAAACCACTTTCCGCTCTCCATTTCCTTAACTCCTAACTCCTCATTCCTAACTCCTAACTTCCAAACGTAAGTGCCAGAGTTCCAATTGGAGGCATCTATTGAAGTGACTTCGTCTGTAATTTCTTGTTTGTGAATTTTTCTTCCATTTATATCATAAACAGTTAAAATAGCGTTCTGCAAACCAGTTCTTGTATTCATTACATCGCCGCTTAGATTAGGATATGCGACGGCATATTTCAAATAGTATCTAACGGAATCGTCATTTCCTTAGAATAAACCAATTTTATTTTCAGTGTTATTTAGTTTAGTATAAATTTCCAAAACATAGTATTATTATCTTTTTATGATTTTTTGTGTAGTATTGAAATTATCATTACGAATATTTATAAAATACATTCCATTTTTCATATCCGTTAAATCAAACTCACAATATCCTGTCATATATTTATATGTTTTTACCACTCTTCCCATAAAATCATAAATTGTGACATCATATTGTCTATCATCAAGTTGAAGTTTCATTATTCCATTTGTTGGATTAGGATAGACAGACATAGTCTTTTCTTCTTCGACTTTTACATCCAAAACAATGGCATCAGGAGGGAACATGATATTATCGATCATTGCATATTCTTCATTCTCATCCATGACAACAATCCTTTGGAATTGCCAATCTAATACGTGCTTTCCCTTTTCAATCTTATATGTCGATTTCGACCAATCCAATTCTCCACACCAATCATCAAAACAAAAATCATCCACATTAAAATACAAAGCATTTTGGTAAACAATTGTTTTAGTTGAAGATATTTTTTTATAAAAGGATATTTCAGCATCATTCAAAAATTCAACTTCAATCAACAATTTCATCCATCCTCCATAATTTTTATAAGAAGCTTTCGCGCAATAGTTTCCTTGATATGGCGAGACACTATCTATTGCCCAACTTCCATTTCCTATAAATTGCCAGTCGAAAGCGCTGAAGTCTCCTGTTTCGAATGTTTCTTCTTTTCCACCTACCACTATATAATATGATTCATACGACACATATTTACCGGAAGCCGTCGATAAAATGAGTTCATAATTTGCATCTGGTAACATTTCATCCAATCTAAAGGAAAAAGTGTATGTAAAAGTTTCTGCTTCAGGCAAATATTTTACAATAGTTTTGTTTTCATCATAATAAAAATCCATTGTTGGACATAACACAGAAAACTCAACATTTTCAGCTGTGCTATTTCCTGAGTTTTTCACTGTAAAAGAAATCATTGCAGACTCACCAGCTTCTATTTTACCATCGCCAGAAGCATCTTCTATAACAGCATCTATAACACTGAAATCCGGTGCGTATATAGTGGCATCATAATCATACGTCCAAGTTTCCGAACCATTTGTAATTGTCACTGTAAAATTAACAATTGTATTATTTGGCACATCATCACTTGTTATAAAAGCGAAAGCATTGCTTATGTTTACATCTGAATCACCCATTATAACATCTATGTTCTCAACAGAATCTGTTATGTTTACATATTCAGGTTTATCACAACTCAAGTTTGCGGTTATATTGTTAGCAGCAGTATTGCCTGAATTTTTCAATAAAATATTCATAGTGTGTGATTCTGAAAAATCCATTTTACAATCCGTATCGTTGAGCGTATAATCCATACAAACAACATAAGGCTTATTGTCTGGCACTATTGTGATGTCAATGGTTTTAGGGAATGCATTAGCGCCAAGCACTTTAAGTTGAAGAGTATCGTTATGACCTATATTTTCTTCAAAAATAATATTAGCATATCCTAATGAATCGGTTACAGCTCTGCCTATCATTTTGCCATTCTTAAACATTGAGCACATGAAGTTAGACATAAATACACCCATTTCATCTTTAACAGTTAGTTCATATGAATGTGCGTCAGATTGTATTGCGGAGGAAGAACAAACTCTCAGTATATAAGGCTCGTCAAGCCAAACAGATACAGCCCCATCACCGAGAATATTCAAGCAGTAAGTGTTCCATCTATAACCATCTATATCTTGCGCCCAAGGAGCAGTTTTTATTTTAGACTCGCGCAATGCCATAGCCAATATGCTTATATTATCACCATATTGAGCGCTTATCATCTCTCTATGCAAATGAGCCGATGGTCCTTCTGATGTTCCAGTCATATACCATCCCTCACGTGAATTACCTATTGCTGCGAAACAGAAATTATCCATAGCCACCATACGTTTCATAACAGACGTAGCATCCATAGAAGCGCAATGACATCCATGTGAGTAGAAGTATGTATAATTATGATCCTTGCCGTTTAGTGACGAGAATTCACCATCGTTAAAATCTTCATTAAACATTTCTGCCACGTAATTAGTGCCGGCATGTCCGGCGTGATGTATGGATTGAGCGCCTCTATTGATAGCATTCATAATATTCATTCTGCTCCAATTGCCATGTTCCGCATATACACGAGTGAAATTATAGTTCTCAGGAATACCAACGGTATAATATTCATTATCATCTCGTTCACCTATAATAAGTTCGAGGTAATCGCCTCCGTATGTAGGAGTGTTATCAGCTTTTTCACTGCCAAGAATAATGTTATGAAACTCTCCCAATACTGGATTGCGTTGATATGACAAACTTTTATGAATCATTTTTGCCGCTTGAGCTGCACTATTCGCAAACGGCAACCTTGATATACCTATCTCTGGCAGAAGGTCGGCCTCATCTATCTCACCCCATTTTTCATCGCCATCATTATTCCAATTACCATCCAAGCACGAATAATACATATCGGCCGGTATTCCATAATCTTCCTTTTCTCCACCATTGACGGAAGCATAAAGTCCTCTATGAGGTACGACAGTAACATCACCGCCTATTGTCACCATAAAGATTCCCTCATTTTGATATTCTTGCACTATATAGTTACGAATCTTTTCTTGATAATCACAACCGTCCATCTCAGAATATATATACTCTGTTGAAACGACCTTAGTTCGTATTCCTATACTATTATAGTAATCCACATATTCAGAAAAATCATCAACAAATTTATTCCTGGTGACAACAAGCATATCATAACTCGACAAGGAGGCTGCTCTGCTTTCATATTCTCTCATCATATCCGCATTCTGAGCAAAACTCCTGACACTACTTAAACTATAATGACTTTCTCTCAACATTACAGAATGATCTTCTTTTTCAGGGACAACATTCACTATGACCTTAACAATCTTGGCATACCGCATCTTTCCTGTTGACGGAACATATCTCAATGGTGTGAAATTTAGAAAAGCAAATGCATATCCGTTGAGATAATGCGTTTTAACATCGGTATGTGCTTGTTTTGGCAATTCGCTTTTAATTGCGTAAATTTCTTCATTTTTAGAAAACGGAAGCGTGTCTGCTGAAGAATATGAGACGAATTTCTGTATAGGATATAAGTCGTATTCTCCTTCAACTTCCACGAAATCTGAGAAATAGACTTCCACCGAAGACGCTTCTGTGCCTTGAGGAAGCAAAAGCCTTACCGAATAATATGGCATACTTGGAGCTCCAATCTCGCCGTATTGCACACAATCTTTAAAATCAACCTTATGATAATCCCCAACCTTTACAATATGCGGATTGCCAAAATCATAATACATTTCAATATTCTGGGCATTCATATTAATAACCCATAAAAATGTCAAGAAAATCAACAGAGACTTTTTCATAGCTTTGTTTTTTTATTGTTGATAATTGTTTGCTCTACAAATATCATAATTATTTTTTTAAAAACAAAACTTTTTAAAATGTTTTTTTTATAAAAATCGGGGGTGAGTTATTGATAATTAAATTATTATGTTTGTGTTTTGTAATAAATAAAGGTAATCTTGCCCAAAATAGTTGGCAAGATTACCTCTTTTTGTCTTCTAAAAATATCATGAAACCTCATGAAACTGTTTTTTTCGGTAAAAATTCCATTACTACATCACTAAAATAACTTGTAGTCTTGTAGTCTTGTAGTCTTTCATCCCCTTATAATAACCTTCTCGTAATGAGAACTTTCTTGTGTCTCGACTATGATAATGTAGATGCCAGAATTACATTTTTGATTTATGTTTATTTGGCAAGAACTGTGGCCTGTCTGATTGACGGAAACATTGACCTTTCTTCCAAGCATGTCAATCATCTTCACTTCTTTTATTTCAGAATCAGCTTTGATGGAGATTGTTTCGCTGTTTGAGAAAATTGTTGGACTTATCGTAAGTGCTTTGTCATCAAAAATATCATTTGTTGATAATTTACATTCAGGCAAACATTCTAAAAAATAAGGCGATAAATACACATGTTCACCGTCTTTATATTGACATGTTAATACGTTATTATTTTCACCATAACTTATTTCAGGCATTGTTGGCGGAAATATGCCTTCTGTAAAAGTATATACTACAAATTCTTCATCAAATGAATATACGAAATCTATTATCTTCTTGCCATTTTCTATTTTTATATCATTAACAATGATGTCTTCATAATATTCCTCATCCCACATGGGATTATAAAACACAGGTGTTGTAAATGAATCGCCAATTTCTAAAGACATATCACATAACAATAGTTCATTATCAATTTCTTCATTTTTCATGTATAAATACAATCTTCCTTTTTGAATATCTTCTCTGAAATAAATGGTGTCGGTGGAATTATAATGTTCAACCCAATAAGGTGCTACAGAATTTAGTTCCTTTGGTTCAACGAAAAAGTATTTTGTGTCATTTATTTTTATAGTGTCTTTACTATATATTGTAAATGTATAATTCCAATCACCATCTGTGATAAAATGATAAAGATTTATTCTCGTCGAGTCGTTACCGAAGAAAGACTGGTAAATGTATGTAGAGTCATTCTGCGCCTTCAATGAACCTCCGATTATCATCAGCAGTATTAAAAGGACTTGCTTTGTAAAATTGTTGCTTCTCATATTTTTAATTTTTAAGTCCTACAAAGTTTATAATTTAATTCCAAAATTCCAATTTTTTTTAAATGTTTTTTTATAAAAAATCGGGGGGGTAAATTGTTGATAATTAAATTGTTATGTTGTTTGTTTTTGCGTTTTGTGATAAAAAAAGGTGTCGGATGATAATCCGGCACCTTTGAATCTTCTATGATATTACGACAAATCTCTTACATTTTAACGACTTTGCGTACTGCCGAACCGTTGTTTGTTTCAATGTTGATGAAATAGACTCCGGCATTGAGGCCGCTGATGACATGATTGTCAGCGTTTACATCAGTGTTCATTATCATAGCTCCCATGATGTTATAAACTGATATTCTTGTCATGTTGTCGCATACGACGGTGAAATCGTTTTTTGATGGGTTAGGGTAAACACTTGCATCGATAGATGTTTTTTCTGTTATTCTTTCTCCGCTGATATGGTCGATGTTAATGTAAGAAGAATAACCTTTACATTCGTTGTAAATAGGGCGAACGCTATATTCGTAGTTGAATGTTCCGATGGCTGTTTCGTCGGTGAAGCTAAGTTCTTCTGTTGTTCCCAAGAATCTTGTGTCGCGATAAATTTCGTAGAGGAGAGGAGTTTCGGATGTAGGGGAGTCCCATTTGATTTTTACGGGATAAGGCGATTCTATTTCTAAGTTTTGTATGCCTTCGCACATTTCGTAGTTGTGGTTTTGGAATGCGCAGTCGTTGATCCAAGAATATATGATGCCTGTGCTTAAACTTTCAGTGCTTTCGTATATCACGGAGCCGTCGCTTTTCTTAATTACGAAGCTGCATTCAGAGTCCCATGCGCCTTTAATCCATTCGAGAGTTACTTCAACGCCATTGCCGATTTCTTTAGTGTGAGTGCTGCCAGAACCGTCTTCCTCAGTGACGGTGAATGCGTCGTCGTCAGAGCCGTCGCTGTATTTTACTACCAATGTGGCGCCGTCCCATCCGTCGCCATATCTGTCTTTGAGTTCGAAAACAACTTCACATTTGTTTGAGTAAGTGAAAGATAAGGTTTCTGTTCCGTAAGCGTTTTCTAATGTCACTTCAAAAGGAATGCTGAAAGAGTCGCTAATGTTGCTTGAAGCAGTGATGTTGAAAAATATCACTTCTGAAGCCTGAGGTCCTATAGGGTTTGTTGTTATTTCGTTAGTGTTGATGGTAATATTGTCGTTAGTGCTTGTCAATGTACATTTAGAGCTGTTGTAAATCTCATTGCCGATGTTGTTGATTACTATTCCGAAATCGGCAGTTTCGCTATATTCGAGAATGCCATTTCCATTGTCGTCATTCTTGACTACTACAGTTGCGAAATTCAAAGCTTTGTCTTGTACTTTAATAGGAATTCTCGTAACGGAGATGATGTCTTCGTTTTCGTTATAGAAATATACGTCGAGACCTAATATTGTTTTGTGATCGGCTGTTGCCTCAACTGAAAAATTAAAACCTTCTGTTATAGAAAATGTTTCGTTTGCACTAATGCTGTTGATTTGTGCTATTGAGTCGTTGATTTTCACTAATCTGTTGTTAGTTCTCAAGACAGCTTTTACGTTATCGTACGATTCGTCTGAGTCGTTTTTGATGGTTACATGTAAATCTGTTTGTTCGTTTGCGTTCAAGTTGCCATTGTTGTTTCCGTTTTCTTTATCAATGATGGCATGACTTATATATTTCATGTTGCCACATTCGATGGCGTTTATTGCAGCTAAGGCATCGATGCGTCCGGATCCTGTGTAGTTGTTTTTGTTAGGTGATATTTTATGAGCTGTTGTCTCTAATATTCTGCTGATGTCTGCTGGTGTCAATTCTGGGTTTTTGTCCAACATAAGAGCCATCACGCCAGCAACGCATGGTGTTGCCATTGATGTTCCGCTCATTTTAGTGAATCCGTCTGTTGTCGTATAGTCGAGGGAGACGATGTCAACGCCTGGAGCACATACGTCAGGACGGATAAGACCGATACCCGGTTGATATGCGTAATCGCCAAACTCTGTTGCTGTCCAAGTAACGGGACCGTGTGATGAGAAGTATGCTGTAGCGTCGCTGTAATCGACGGCACCTATGGCTACTACGCATGACAACTCTCCAGAATTGCTTTCTTGGTCAGGGTGAATCCATGGTGGAGGGCAGCTGCCAGGAACTCTAACGTTGTCAGGGGTGGGGTAGAACAACTCATTGTTACCTTCGTTGCCGACAGCTACGGCAGCAACGACACCGAGTTCTAATGCTGTCACGCTTGTACGACGGAGCATTGTTCTGTCAGCTATAGATGACAATGGTATGCCCAACGACATGCTTAATACATCGGCATGATGTTCTATTGCCCATTCCATGCCATTGTTGATGTCAGCTGCTCCGCCCATGCCTTCGTTGCTGACGCATTTGATACACATTAAAGTGGCGTTTGGCGCCATGCCTGTTTTTGTGCCTGATGTGCCATCGCCGCATATAGTTCCGGCACAGTGAGTTCCGTGACCAAACTCATCCATAGGGTCGTTGTCGTCTTCGTAAGTGTCGTAGCCGTGATGTGGAAATTGTGCGCCTCCATCCCACATGTGGTCTGCAAGATCGACATGGTTGTAGTTCACGCCAGAGTCGATGATGGCTACCAATACGCCCTCGCCTGTGACACCGAGTTCCCAAACGTCATCAGCATTGACTTTGGTGATGTTTTCTGTCATCTTGTCTTCCGGCGATGCCTTAGATGACTTTTCGTCCCAAAGAAGCATTTTCTCTTCATTATAGCCAATCATAAGTACGTCGGGATGCTCTGCTAAAAGATAAATGACATCGTTTGTAGTTGTGCATGTGATCGAATTTGCGGCCCAACTGCTTCTGATATCGCTTACTTTACTGTTTCTCTCTTCAGCCTTCAGAATGGATAATATTTCGGCTTGTTCTTTCTCTGCAAAAAGTTTTAATTCGTCGATGAGTGCGTCGCGTCTGATTTTCTTATCGGTGATGCCTTCAACGCTCTTGCTTGCATTTTCAAGTTTCATCTCTGATTTTAAAATGATATTAACGCTTATCATTTCGTTGGACCTTTGGTTCATTGCGTTTTGTAGTTCGGTGTCAATGACTTGTGCGAAGCCTAAACCGCTAAATGCAATGATAATTAATAATGTGAATAATAGTTTTTTCATAAATAGTCTTTTTAATGTTATCTGATTTGTTTTGTAGAGCAAATATATAAAAATATTAAAAGATGATATGAAAATTTTTATTTACTTGTAATAAGTTTGTTGCCAATAAATAGCAAATATTAACATAAGATTCATGATTACATTAACATAAATTTCTTAATTCCGTTAATGTTTATGTTAAAAATTGTTAAAATCGAAAAATAGTTATGTTAAACCCTTGACAAAAGGATGTTAAAATTATTATTTTTGAATAAAAATGTTTTTAATTTGTTAGTATAAATACTATCTTTGCAAAAGGTTTGAAGGGAGGAATGATGTGGAGAAACTAAAAACCAAAATTGTGATTAAAATATTGGAAGAAGATGGCTGGTATTTTGTGAGACAAAAAGGTAGTCATAGGCAATACAAACATCCTATTAAAAAAGGAACCGTTACGATAAATGGTAAAATGAATGAGACTCAGGATCAAGAATTATTGATAAATATTTTTAAACAAGCAGGATTAAGATAATATGAAAAAGATTTTGGTTAATATCGTATGGAATGATAATTATGGAGCATGTTCTGATTTGATTCCAGGATGTGTAGCTACACATGCAACAATAGAAGGTGTAAAAGAAGCATATATATCAGCATTGGAATTTCATATTGAAGGATCTGAATATGACGAATTGCCAGACTGTCTTAAAGAAGAATATGAGTTGGAGTTTGAATTGTCAGTCTCAGCATTGCTTCATCATTATGATAAGATATTGACGAGAGCGGCTTTAAGTAGAATTACAGGTATCAACCAGCGTCAGTTGGGACATTATCTTAGTGGTTATAGAAATCCTCGTAAAGATAAAAGAGATATTATTATCAATGGTTTGCATAAAATAGGGCAGGAATTTTTAAGTGTGAAGTAGTATGAACAACAATACAATCGAATCTCATCCTTTGCAGCCGTTTCTTCCGGAGAACGCCAGGATTCTTATGCTCGGCAGTTTCCCTCCGAAGAAAGAGAAATGGTCGATGGATTTCTTTTATCCTAACTGGATAAACGATATGTGGAGAATCTGGGGACTCATATTTTATAACGACAAGCATCATTTTGAAATAAAAGGAGAGAAACGTTTCGATAAAGACAAAATAGTTTCATTTTGTAAAGACGAAGGATTCGCTTTATATGACACAGCATCGGAAGTCTTTCGTCTGAAAGATAATGCTTCTGACAAATTTCTGGAAGTAGTGAAGCAGACTGATGTCAAAGCGTTGTTGGAAGCTTTGCCTGAATGTGAAAATATTGTTACTACTGGACAAAAAGCGACAGATATAATCATTGATATTTTCCAGTGTGAAGAACCGAAAGTGGGAGAGAAGACGGAGGTAATTTATAAAGATAGAACTATTAACTTCTGGCGAATGCCGTCGTCATCAAGAGCTTATCCTATGAAAATGGAAGTGAAAGCGGAGTTTTATAGGAAGATATCCACGTGTCACGAGAGTCACAAGTGTTATAAAGGTGAAGTGAAATAAGAGCAGATACGAGAAAAGTAACTATCTTTGTATTAAGTAAAGCTTAGATATGCCTACATAAAAATATCAAATTTTGAGGAGATTTTATTATGAACAAAAAGAAAAATATAGTGGTGTTTACTGGTGCTGGTGTCAGCGCCGATAGTGGTATCGCGACATTCCGTGATGCTGACGGCCTTTGGGCGAATTATCGTATTGAAGAAGTGTGTACTCCAGAGGCATTGAGAAATAACAGAGAAAAAGTTGTAGAATTTTATAATTTACGTCGTAAGGAATCATTGACCAAGAAACCTAATGCGGGTCATATCGCCATAGCCGAGATGGAACGGTGGGCTGATGTCTGCGTAATAACTCAGAATGTCGATAACCTTCACGAACAGGCCGGTTCGACGCGAGTGGTGCATCTTCATGGTGAACTGATGAAACTGCGTTCTGAGAAGAATCCTGAACTTATATACGATATCAAAGGGTGGGAGCAGAGTCTTGATGAGCGTGCCGAAGATGGAGCTTTGCTGCGACCTCACATTGTGTTCTTCGGTGAGGATGTGCCTATGTTCGAATTTGCAAGCAGCATCGTTGAACAGGCAGATGTTTTGATAGTTGTGGGAACATCGTTGGCAGTTTATCCTGCAGCGTCCTTGGTGTATTATGTGCGTGATAAACAAGTGCCGATTTATTTAGTTGACCCAGGAATGCCAAACACCTCTATGATTCAAAATCCATTGACACACATCAAAGAACGTGGAGCCGTTGGAGTCCCTTTATTGCTTGAAAAACTGCGTAAGGAGTTGTCGTGATAATATAACAAGATTAAAAATAAAATTAAATATGCCTCAACTGATTCCTATATTGACAATCAATGGTTCTGACGGCGCTGGCGTGGTCGGTGTTCAAGCTGATGTGAGGACTATATCGGCTCTTGGCGGTTATGCCTTGACAGCTATAACATCAGTTACGACACAGAATGAAAACGGCGAGATTTCTATCAAAGATTTACCATCGGAGATGATAATAGGGCAGGTGAGAGCGATTGTGAAAGAGTCGCATCCAAAAGTCGTTAAAATAGGTCTTGTGCGTGATGCGTCAACTATAAAGTTGTTGAAGAATGAGATTGTTGCAGCACAAAATATTGTACTTGTTCCCGGTATCTTTTCTTCAGAAGGAAAACAGCTTGTTTCTGATGAGGTTATCTCAGTGATTAAAAAACATCTTCTTCCAATGACGACGCTGCTGATATTACGTAGCAATGAAGCAGAAAAAATGTTAGACATAAAAATCAAAACAGACGATGATATGATTGAAGCTGCTCGCACCTTTATTGATATGGGAGCGGAATCGGTGTTGCTGCGTGCATCTAAACATAATGACGGTTTGCTGACAGCCTTGCTTTATGAAAGTGAAAATTCGCATTTCTTTACGTCGCATAACACTGAAGGCTGGCAGAAACATGGTGTAGGAGGAGCTATTTCTTCCGCAATAGCTACTCGTCTCGCATTCGGCGACAATATTCTTACTGCAATTGACAAAGCTCATGATTATATGCATAAGCAAGTCGTTTATGCCGTTTCGGAAAAAGTGCAACATTCAAGAAAGACAGTGGTTTATAATAAATTTATGTCGCTTGTAAGTGAGAATTATCATAAATGTCATGATGTGTCTTTTTATGCTAATAAACTATGTGTATCAACACGTTATCTATCGCAAGTGACTAATGATGTGGTCGGGATTTCTCCCAAACAACTTATTTCTGATTATATAATAAAAGAAGCGAAAATACTCTTGGAATCGACGAACTATAGCGTTCAAGAAATCTCAGATAAACTTGGTTTTTCGTCACAATCCGCATTTTCTTCTTTCTTTTTTAAAAACGAAAAAGAAACACCTTCTGCTTATAGATTGAAATAATTTTATAAATATCGGAATAATATTTTTTAAAATCAGAATATATTTTTTCTTTGCATTTTGATATTATCTTTCTTTGCATCGTTTTTAAAATTAAGTCAAAATGAAAGATAATAAAGAAGTAAATCGTAACCTTGCAGAATTATTAAAAGGTGGTGTTATAATGGATGTTACAAATCCAGAGCAGGCTCGTATTGCAGAAGCCGCTGGTGCAATGGCAGTTATGGCGTTGGAAAGAGTTCCTGCTGATATTAGAATGGCAGGTGGTGTGTCACGTATGAGTGACCCAAAAATGATACAGGAAATACAAAATTCAGTAAATATTCCAGTTATGGCAAAATGCCGTATCGGTCATTTTGTAGAAGCACAGATACTTGAAGCTATAGGTATCGATTATATCGATGAGAGTGAAGTACTTTCACCGGCAGATGATGTATATCACGTAGATAAACGTCAGTTTAATGCGCCTTTCGTTTGTGGAGCGAGAGATTTAGGCGAAGCATTACGTCGTATCTCAGAAGGTGCAATGATGATTAGAACGAAAGGCGAAGCCGGTACTGGCGACATTGTCCAGGCTGTTCGTCACATGCGTATGATGCAGAGCGAGATAAGAAGAGTTGTCTCTCTTAATGTTGATGAGTTGTATGAAGCAGCTAAAGAAATGAGAGTTCCTTATGAATTGCTTCAATATGTTCACGACAATGGCAAGCTTCCTGTTCCTAACTTCGCTGCTGGTGGTGTCGCTACTCCAGCTGATGCTGCTTTGATGATGCAACTTGGTGCAGAGGGCGTATTCGTTGGAAGCGGTATCTTCAAAAGTGGCGACCCGATGAAAAGAGCTAAGGCTATAGTGAATGCCGTTGCTAACTACAACAATCCAAAGATTTTGGCTGAGTTGAGCGAAGACCTTGGCGAAGCTATGGTTGGAATCAATGAAAGCGAAATTAAGATTTTGATGGCAGAACGCGGAAAATAATCCGCCAAATAACGAAAATATCCACGAAGCGACACAAATCCATCACGTAAAATATACGTGCAGATACGTGCGATTCGTGGATATTTTTTTGTCCACAAAAATATACGAGCAGTTACGTGCGATACGTGGATATAAAACAAAAAAAGCACTTCGTTTGAAGTGCTTCTTTCGTGGGGGAGGGTGGACTCGAACCACCGAACTCATCCGAGGACAGATTTACAGTCTGTTGCAATTGCCACTATGCGACTCCCCCAATCTGTCATTAAGAACTTGCCTTAAAAAGACGATGCAAAGATACGATTTATTCCTTAACTTCCAACA
>JAGBVS010000128.1 GCA_017630195.1 Bacteroidales bacterium
GATCTGCGCTTCTAGAGCAGCTGCATTCTCATTTATCGTCAACGTATTATTATCCAAAGTAGACAAAGTCGCAGTAAGTTGACTTTCATATATATTGATCTGCGACGCAATATCGTCATACTGTTTCTGCGTTGCCGCGCCATCACGAAGCATATTTTCAACACGCTTCAATTCTGTTTTCAATGTTGAAATCTGTTCACGCAATGATGCCACTTGTTTTTCCTTATCAGGACGACTATTCAAAAGCGCTGACTGCTGTGCAACAAGTTGTTTACGTTGCAAATGCAATTGCACACTATCGATAGCACCGACGACAGCATTTGCTTTTAGGTTTTCACCTTCCGCCACATCAAAATTCAATATTCTTCCCGTAGCTTCTGAAGAAATTATAACTTCAGTAGCTTCAAACGTACCTTGTGCGTCATAAGACACATTTTTTTCACAAGACACAAATAACAATATTGTCAAAATATAAAATAATCGTCTCATAGTTTATTGATTTAATGTTGTTTTTAATCTGTAAATTGCTTGTAATAATTCTATTTCGTGAGTGCTTTGATTAAGTATCGCCGTTGTTTCGTCAGCTATTTTTGTCAATAATTCTGTAGCGTCGATGACACCATTTTCGAGTTTAGACTCTGCTGCCACACGCACCGAACGACGCAGTTCCACGATACGTTTGTCGTCATCCAAAGCAGTGCGAAGACGAACGATTTCGCCATCATCCTGAGTAGTTTGAAGCTGGGTATTAAAAAGAAACACATCACGTTGTATTGCAATCTGTTGCTCAGCGATATTCAACTTATTCAAGTTATTATTTTTAGTATAAAATGCACCTACATTCCACGACATTCTTACACCCACCAAGGCATTAAGTGTCCATTCTGAAGACAGCATACTTTTAAACATATCCAAACCTGGATATCCATAATAGCCTTGTGCGAATGCACTGAGGCGAGGCATAAGCGAGACATTTATGGCATTGCGTTGCGCATTAAGTCTTTCATTTTGAGCATCGAACAAAGCGAGTTCTGGACGCGCCGAGTTACGGTCAACGACATCCGTCATTTCAGGACGCTGCAATTTTTCATCGGTAAGTTTTTGTCCGATAAAGACTTCCAATATTTTGCGATAACTTGTACGCGACGCCTCGACTTGTCCGAGAGTCTGACGAGCGGTAAGCAATTCCGCCTCAACAGCATCGACATCAGATTGCATCGCTACACCATTATTATAATATACGCGCATACGATTCAAGTTACTTTCTAAAACCTCGATCAAGGTTTCAGTCTGAGCGACGCGTTCGTCGAGCAATAAAATTCCGAAATAGATATTATCAACTCTCGACTGCAAATCATACAACGCGACATCGACGCGACTACGTTGTTCCGTCGCTTCCGACTGAGCCAATTCGCGATTCGCTTTCGACTGACCGCCGTCCCAAATGTTTTGCGAGACATCGACCGCCAATTTATATTGGTCTTTGCGAACTCCCGACATCTCAACTCCGTTAGCTGCGAGCATCGCATTAAAAACATCAGGATAAGTCGGTGTCGCCGACTGATATGTCGCCTGACCAGACAACACAACTTGAGGAATCCACGCGCGTTTGGCATTTGAAAGATTATACTGTTCCGTTTCCGAAATCAAATCATATTGTTTAATCTCTGGATAACGTTCGCGAGCCAATCGTCGACATTCTTCCAACGACTGCGACTGCGATACGAATACAGTCTGAATAATAAATAAAAATAAGAAAATCCGTTTCATAGCATTATATTTTTCTAATTCTACGCATAATAATTTCAATATTCTCAGCCTTACGAACTGCAAGGAACGCCTTGGTTTCCATTATGTCATCACCCATCATATTTTCCGCAAATTGTGTCATCATTGATGAACAAATATTAAGAGAAAGTATCGTCTGGAACAACGACAACACATCAAACTGCTCTACCTCGCCTCTTTGCGCCGCAACATCGACCTCATTTTGCAACTGACTAAACAGATAAACGAAACTCTCTATTTTAGATTTGAACATATCACAACGCTCCTTGTGCGGCAGAACTTCATTCATTAAAAATTTAGGAAGTTCAGGATTGGCAGCAATAAAATCAAAATGAACGGAGACAGCTTCCTTGATACGTTCTGTCAAAGGCAAATCTGCATTACCAAACAAATAAGTCAGCACAGGAGTTATCTCCGACATTTTCTTTTCAATGATACGTTCAAAAAGCAACTCCTTAGTACGGAAATAATAATGTAACATCGCGTGAGTCACTCCTGCCGCTTTAGCGATTGACGTAGTGCGAGCACCATCATACCCTTTTGTCATAAACTCACGTTCTGCTGCTTCCAGTATCTGCTGTTCTTTACTTTGTACCACTTGTTCACTCATAAACATAGATATTAAATATTATTAACAATATTGTTAAACATTTTTGTTAGCGCAAAGATAAATATTTTTTTTACAACAGAAACTTATTTTCAAAAAAAATATTGATTTAAAAATTTAAGAAAAAAGCACCCAGCTGAGAACTAAGGTGCTTTTCATCATTTGAGAAAATTGAAATGTATAACCAAAACCATACGTTAGACAAATTATCATATAGTTTTGTTCAACAGAAAGAAAAAAAAATTATATTTTTGCAAAAAAGAAA
>JAGBVS010000129.1 GCA_017630195.1 Bacteroidales bacterium
ATGAAATTACTTCCGAAAATTCCTACAGTAGTGACTTTATTAAATTGTTTATCTTCTATCTCGTCACGCACGTTGTTGACGATAAGTAATTCATCTACAACGAGTCCCATAGAAAAACCAGCAGCGATTATTTCCCAGTTTATTTCTTTTGTTAATATATAATAGGTGAATGTTATTGGAACAATTCCGAAGAATAATATCACTGCGATATCGCCTAATGCGTTGTATGATAATGGAATAGGACCTAATGAATAACAAAATGCGACTGCTATTATCAATAAGCCGAAAGGCAATAAAATCCAGCCGCCCCAATAAATCAAACTAAATCCGACTAAGAAACAGATTGAGACTAATAATATTATGGCTCTTTTTATGGTTTTGATATTTACTTCGCCACTGACTAATTTTCTGTCTGGACCGAGGCTGTTTTCGTTGTCGCAGCCAGTTTTGTAGTCGGCGTAATCGTTTACAACATTCGATGTCGCCTGCGCTAACATGGCGAATAACAAACATAAAATCGCTGGCAACCAATTGTTTCCGCCATTTTCAAAAGCCAATGCAATCGCCATAATCACAGACGCTATCGAGACTAACAAAGTCTTCGCTCTGATAATCTCAAACCATTTCTTAATGTTTTTTAACATACTCATTATAGTTTATCCACTAAATGTCACTAAATTACACTAATCATTATTCGTTTTTTTTGTATGCTTTTTTTGTGTCCACTAAATGTCACTAAATTGCACTAATCATTTTTCGTGTTTTTTCGTGCTTTTTAGTGGATGATTACACAAATCCTTCGTAGATTCTGCAGAGACCGAATGTCAATGCTTTTTGTTTGACGTTCTTGAACCCACATTCTTCCATTATTGCCATAAACTCTTTAGGTTTTGGAAAGTTCATCACAGAGTTAGGAAGATAAGTGTAGGCCTTGCTGTCGCCAGAGATTTTCTTTCCTATAAAAGGAAGAATATGCAGGAAATATAACTTGTATAATGAAAGCAAAATCTTGTTTTGAGGGACGGAAAGTTCTAATATAAGAAGGTGTCCGTTGTTTTTCAAGACGCGTCTCAACTCGTTCAATCCTTTTTTCTTGTCTTCAAAATTTCTTATTCCGAAGGCGATAAAAGCAGAGTCGAAGCTATTATCCTCGAAGCTGAGATTTTCGCAATCTTCCACTTTGAGATTTATGTTGTTGAGATTTAAAGATTTGATTTTCTCTTCTCCAACTTTAATCATTCCTTCAGAAATATCAACGCCCGTCACGAAAGGAATGCCAGCCTTAGCCAAAGCGATGGTAGAATCCGCTGTACCGCAAGCCACATCGATAACATGAGCATGATTCCTGAAATCCTGAGTTCCTGAAATCCTGAGTTCCTTACAGATGCGTTTGACGGCTTTCTTCCTCCAAATCTTATCGATGTTGAGAGAAAGAATATGATTCAGTTTGTCGTAAGTAGGAGCGATGTTGTTGAACATCGAACGCACGAAATTTTTATCTGCCATTTTTTATGAGTCAATAAGTCAATAAGTCGATAAGTCAATAAGTCAAATAAGTCAATGAGTTTATGAACTTTAAACCTTAAACCAATTTATTTTTCGTTGAAAGCAATCCGCAGGCGGCGTCGATGTCTTGTCCTCTTGATGCTCTGATAGTTGCTATGATGCCTTTGTCGTTGAGTCTGTCGCGGAAGCGTTCCATATCATCCATCGTCGGACTTTGAAGGTTGATGCCAGGGATGCTGTGGAAACGGATGAGGTTGACTTTACAACGCAAGCTGCCGAGTTGTCGAGCGAGTTCTTTGATATGGTCGGAAGTGTCGTTGAGACCTTTGAATACGATATATTCGAAGAAGACGCGGCGTTGTCCGCTCCAGTCGTGTTGACGGATAGCGTGGATGACTTCGCGTATTGGATAAGCTTTTTCCACTGGCATAATCTTCATTCTCTCGTCGTGGAAAGGAGAGTGGAGGCTGACGGCGAGGTTGCATTTCGACTCGTCGAGGAAACGTTTCATATAAGGTATGACGCCCACTGTCGATACTGTGATGCGAGTAGGACTCATGGCGAGACCCCAGTCGGATGTCATCACGTTGAGCGTGCGCATGAGGTTGTCGTAGTTGTTCATCGGTTCGCCCATTCCCATGAATACGTAGTTGGTGAGTTTCTCGTATTCAGGAAGGTTGAGTATTTGGTTCAGGATATCGCTAGCAGGAAGATTCTCTTGGAAACCCTGTTTGCCAGTCTGGCAGAAGAGGCAGTTCATTTTGCAGCCTACTTGAGAAGAGACGCATAATGTAGCACGTTCTTTATCTGGAATGTATGCAGATTCGATGAAATTGTCAGCGCCAGGGAAGAGATATTTTTTAGTTCCGTCTTTCGATTCTTGTACGGTTTCGTAGTTGCGGTAGCCGGTAGTATAATTTTCGGAAAGAAGCTGACGTGTTGCTTTAGAGAGGTTTGTCATTTCGTCGAAGCTGCCAGTGTGTTTTTTGTAGAGCCATTCTGTGAGTTGTTTGGCTGTGAATTTAGGCAATCCATGTTGATTGACGATTTCTTGTATTTCTGCTAAGGTTAAACCGAGTAATGCTTTCATGATTTATATTTTTATAGGTCAACAGACAAGGGACAACAGACGACAGTCATTGTCCAGTAAAAACTTCTTTGAGAAGTGTGCAAATTTAGGAAAAAAATAGATTGGTCTTTTGTCTGTCGGAAATTTTAAACTTTCAACTTTG
>JAGBVS010000130.1 GCA_017630195.1 Bacteroidales bacterium
AACTCACAATAAAAAACGCCGGAATCAAAGACCTAGGCTTGATTCCTGATGTTTTCAAGAGTTTAGGAATAAAGATGGAATTCAGAGGCGACGACATTTATAATCCAGCGCAAGAGCATTACGAAGTTGAAACGTTCATAGACGGAAGCATCCTAACTGTAGCCGACGCTCCTTGGCCTGGTTTCACTCCCGACTTGATAAGTATCGTTTTAGTCGTTGCAACACAAGCAAAAGGAACAGTCCTCATCCATCAGAAAATGTTCGAAAGCCGCCTCTTCTTCGTTGACAAACTTATCGACATGGGCGCGCAGATTATCTTATGCGACCCACACAGAGCCACCGTCATCGGTCTCGACCGCACACAGCAACTACACGCAGTCAAAATGGCGTCGCCTGACATCAGAGCCGGTGTCGCTCTCCTCATAGCAGCATTGTCAGCTAAAGGAACAAGCATTATCGAAAATATAGAACAAATCGACAGAGGCTACCAAAACATAGATGGCAGACTCAGAGATTTAGGCGTTGAGATTGAGAGGATATAAAAGTCAATAAGACAATAAGTCTATGAGTCAATAAGCTCATAGACTCATAGACTTATAGACTTATAGACTTATAATAAACTTCATCATCTGACATTTTGTCAAATATTTTTATCCTTAAAAAACGGCAAATTATTTGATTGTGCCGGAACAAATTTCTATTAAGTTAATAAATAAAAAAAATATATCATGGAAGAAAAAATGGAAGAAGGCAAAGTTAACATCAATGAGAATGAAGATGTTAATAAAAATGAAGTTCATGAAGAATCAAAAGGCAAAAAATTCAGAAAGAACAAAAACGATAAGCAGCTCGAAGAATTAAATGAAAAATATGACAAATTGAACGACGAATATCTACGTCTTTTTGCCGAATTTGACAATTATCGTAAACGCACTGCCAAAGAAAAAATAGAGCTATCAAAAACCGCTGCTGAAAGCATCATGGTAGATTTACTGCCAATCCTCGATGACTTTGAACGCGCTCTCCAAACAATGGAAAACAAAGAAACAGACGCTAATTACGAAGGCGTATTGTTGATTTACAATAAATTCAAACGTACTTTAGAACAAAAAGGTCTTGAAGAAATCAACGCTAAAGACACTGTATTCAACACCGACGAACACGAAGCTCTTACCAACGTCCCTGTTGCTGACGAATCACAAAAAGGTAAAGTTTTAGACGTTATTCAAAAAGGTTACAAACTCAACGGTAAAGTCATTCGCTATGCTCGCGTTGTTGTTGGCGGTTGATAAAAAGGTTGATAAAAAAAAATAAAGCATGGAAAAAAGAGATTACTACGAAGTACTGGAAGTACCGAAAAACGCCACAGCCGATGAGATAAAAAAAGCCTATCGCAAGATGGCTATTAAATATCACCCTGACAAAAACCCTGACAACAAAGACGCCGAAGAAAAATTCAAAGAAGCTGCTGAAGCATACGAAGTGTTGAGCAATCCTGACAAACGCTCTCGTTACGACCAATTCGGACATGCTGGCTTGCACGGACAACAAGGCTTTAACGGAATGGACGACATCTTCAGTCATTTCGGAGATATATTCAGCGACCTTTTCGGTGGCGGTGGCTTTGGTTTCAGCGGATTTGGCGGCGGCGGTGGCAGACAAGCTCAGCGTCACGTCAACAGAGGCAGCAACCTTCGCCTTCGCGTAAAACTCAACCTCAGCGAAATAAACGAAGGAGTAAAGAAAAAAGTAAAAGTAAACAAATATGTTCCTTGCCAACACTGCGGTGGCAGCGGCGCACAGGACAACAGCTTCGAGACTTGTCCTACTTGTAACGGAAGAGGTCAGACCGTCAAGATTCAAAACTCTATCTTCGGTCAGATGCAAACCGTTTCAACATGTCCTAACTGCGGTGGCGAAGGAAAAATCATAAAGAACAAATGTCCGGAATGTCAAGGCAATGGCATCGTCAAGAGCGAGGAAATCATTGAACTCAACATACCAGCCGGCGTTGCAGAAGGAATGCAACTTTCGGTAAGAGGCAAAGGCAACGCCGGAGCTCGCAACGGTATAGCCGGCGACCTCATCATTCTCATCGAAGAAGAAAAAGACAAAGAACTCGAACGCGACGGCGACAACCTCATCTACAACTTGTTCATCAGCTTCCCTCAAGCAGCTCTTGGAACAACAGTGGAAGTCCCTACAATAAATGGCAAAACAGAAGTCAAGATTCCTGCAGGAACACAAAGCGGCGAAGTCATCAGGTTAAGAGGCAAAGGTCTCCCAGAACTGAACGGATACGGCAAAGGCGACCTTCTAGTCAATGTGACAGTCTGGACACCTAAGAACCTCAACAAAGAAGAAGAGAAAATCATGAAATCGCTTCTCGAAAGCGAAAACATGAACCCAAATTCCGACAAGGACAAAAGTCCGTTCAAGAAATTCAAGAAATTCTTTAGTTAAAAAATATATGCTGTGAGTTGTGAGTATTGAGCAACAGGTTAATGCTCACCGCTCATAACTCATGGCTCATAACCAAACAATAAACCATGCAAAATTTCATTGAGATAAACAACGTCAGCAAGACGTACGGCAACTACAAAGCTCTGAATAATATCAGCATCAGAGTGCCAAGACAAAGCATCTACGGACTTCTCGGTCCTAACGGTGCTGGCAAGACAACTCTGATAAGAATGTTAAACCAAATAACCGCTCCCGACGAAGGCGAGATAATCTTCAATGGAGAAAAACTGAACCGAAGCCACATCACACAAATAGGATATCTTCCAGAAGAACGCGGATTGTATAGATCGATGAAAGTCGGCGAGCAAGCGATATATCTCGCACAACTCAAAGGCGTCAGTCAGAAAGATGCCGAGAAAAGACTCAAAGCATGGTTCAACAAATTCGGCATCTTGAACTGGTGGGACAAAAAAGTCGAGGAACTCAGTAAAGGAATGCAACAGAAGATACAATTCATCGTAACAGTAATACATAATCCACCTTTACTTATCTTCGATGAACCATTCTCAGGCTTCGACCCTATCAACGTCAATCTCCTTAAAAAAGAAATATTAGAACTTCGCGACAAAGGTGCTACCATAATTTTCTCTACTCACAACATGTCATCTGTAGAAGAATTATGCGACAACATCATGCTTATTAATAAAGGTCAAAAGGTTTTAGAAGGCAGCGTCTATCAGATAAAACAAGATAATAAAGACAACAGCTTTGAAATTGTTTTAAGAAACTCAAAACCGTTTGATTTACCAGAAAACTTTTCTTTAATTTCAGAGAAGACAGATTCTAACGGAGAGATTACATTGAATATCAAAGCCGAAAACGACATCAATCCTAACATCTTGATTAATTACTTATCAGAAAAAGGAACTATCATTTCTTATAGAGAGCTACTCCCTTCTATGAATGACATTTTCATTAATAAAGTTAATAGTTTATAGTTCAAAGTTCTGAGTTCAAAGTCTATTGACAAAAAAAGCAAAGCCATGAATAATTTAAGTATAATATTAAAGAGAGAATATCTCACCCGTGTCAAGAAACGTAGTTTCCTTATCATTACATTCTTAGGACCATTGTTCTTCGCTGCATTGATATTAGCTCCTTCCCTGCTGATGCTTAAATCGGAAAGCATTGAAACGAAGAAAACCATTGCAGTCTTAGACGAGACCAACTGGTTCAACGGAAGATTCGAGAACACCGACATAAACACATTCATTTATACAGACATTAATGAGAATATCGACAGTCTAAAGAAGTTTATCATAGAAGGAATCTACGATGCTGTCTTATATGTTCCCGCAACAGAATTAAACGTACCTACAAACGCTAAGCTATACAGCAACAAACAGATTCCCATGTCGCTGAGTTCATATATCAAAAGTGCAATGAAGCAAGAAGTTGAACATCGGAAACTTCTCGCTCACGGCATCGACCCTAAAGTTGTGAAATCGGTAGATACAAGCATCAACATCGCCACAATACGTATGGACGAGGAAGAAGGAGAGAAAACAATTTATACCGAATTGGAATCAATCATAGGAATGTTACTCGCATTTGTAATATATTTAGTGATATTCCTTTTCAGCAATCAGGTATTAAGAGGCGTCATCGAAGAGAAAAGCAACCGTATCGTGGAAGTCATCATCAGTTCAGTAAAACCTTTTGAGTTGATGATGGGAAAAATATTAGGCATCGCACTCGTCGGTCTCACTCAATTTGTGTTATGGATTGTCTTGACAATAGGAATATATTTCTTAGCAAACGGAATCATTTTAGGACCGGAAATCATGTCACCGACAGGAACAATCATGACAGAAGAGATTAGTCAGATTGTAGAGACAAGTCAAGGACAAGACATCATGCTTGAAGTAGTAAACATGATAGAATCTATCAACTTCAAGGCAATCTTGACAAGTTTCCTATTCTACTTCGTATTCGGATTCCTGTTATACGCAGCACTCTTCGCTGCAGTAGGCGGCATGGTTGACAGCGAGACCGACAGCAACCAATTTGTGACAACACTCTCAATGCCATTGATGGTTGCCATCGTATGTTCAACAGGCATAATGAACAATCCTGACAGCGGCTTAGGAATCTGGCTCTCTATGATACCATTCACCTCGCCAGTCTCCATGATGATAAGAATACCATTTGGAGTACCATATTGGCAAATAGCAGTTTCATTACTCATATTAGTAATAACATTCATCTTCACCACATGGATTGCCGCCAAGATTTATAGAACCGGCATTTTGATGTACGGAAAGAAGCCTAGCTGGAAAGAAATCTGGAAGTGGTTGAGGTATTAATGGCTAAAGGGTAAAGAGCGAATATTAATAAGAGTGGCCGAAGGTACGACAGAAAAATCAATCACGATTCTGTCGCGCCTTCGGCGCTTTGATTTTTATAAAATATTGTTTTGCAGGAATTCTTTTTTAAAGATGCCACGGGGTGACGTCTCTACAGGAAGCTCGGCAAGCCTTGCTCATGGCTCGCAGTTCGATGCTCATCGCCACCTTGCGTTAGGGATTGGAGCGGCATCCTTTTGGAGCGCAGCGGAAAAAGATATAGCGGAAAGCCCGACGGCGGAGCGAAGCGGAGACGGAACGCCCAGAAAAAGGAGTTAAGGGATTAGAGGGAATAGAGGAATTAGAGGTGCAGAGGGATTAGAGGGAATTGAGGGAAAAATATCACTACTACATCACTTCATTACTACATTACTACATCACAAAAAAAGATTCAAAAGCCTTAGCTCAAAAGCCAAAGTTCAAAACATTCCTAACTCCTAATTTTAAAAAACTTGTGGTCTTGTAGTCTTGTGGTCATGTAGTCTTCCTCAACTCCTAACTAAAAAGTCTGTTGACCAAAATTTCCTCTTTTCATATTTTTCAAGTTTTTATAAAAAGCACTTGTTTATAAGATAAAAAAATCGTACTTTTGCACCCCAAAAATTGTATTTTCGTAAAATAGAAATAAAATAATTAATTATAAAAAACAGATTTACAATGCAAAACAAAGGAGTTATCAAACTTTTAGCAGTTATTTTAGCTGTTTTCTCATTGTATCAATTGTCATTCTCATTTGTGACAAGACGCGTTGAGAAAAAAGCAGCTGAATATGCTACAAGTGCAGAATCAGTGAAAATGGCAGAAATTCTTGCCAAAGGTGATCAAAATGCTTACGATTACTATTTAGATTCAATTCAAGGTGCAAGAGAGACTTATTATTTAGACTCAATGAGCACAGTGAAAGTTTATCCATTAGGACAAACTTATCGTCAAGCAAAAGAAATGGAAATCAACTTAGGTCTCGACCTTAAAGGCGGTATGAACGTTATGATGGAAGTCTCAGTTCCAGACATCATCAATGTTCTCTCAGGTCACAGCACAGACCCAGTTTTCGTTCAAGCTATCCAAATGGCTAACGAACAACACCTCAACAGCCAAAGAGATTACGTTGACTTGTTCGGTGACGCTTTCCAACAATTAGACCCTAACGCTAAATTAGCTCCTATCTTCTTGTTCGAATTCAAAGACAAAGGCATCACTGTTAACTCAACAAACGCTGAAGTTTTAAGTGTTATCAAAGAAGAAACAAACAGCGCTATCGACCGTTCTTACCAAATCTTAAGAACTCGTATCGACCGTTTCGGCGTTGCTCAACCAAACATCCAAAAATTAGAAAACTCAGGACGTATCCTCGTTGAACTCCCAGGTATCAAAGATCCTAAACGTGTTCGCAAACTCTTACAAGGTACAGCACAACTCGAATTCTGGGAAACATACAACTTCACAGAAATTTACAGCTACTTTGACGAAGCTAACAAACGTCTTGCTGAAATCAACAAAGCTAACAACGAATTAGCTAAAACAGAAAACACAGAAAAAGCTGAATCAGCAAAAAGCGATGACGAACCAGCTCTTTTAGCAGATATGGAAGAAGGTGCAGAAGATGCAGCTTTAGAAGAAATGAAAGCTAACTTCCCTCTCTACAACTACTTAACACCTTCATATTATCAAAACGAAGCAGGTCAGACATATCCTGCACAAACAGCACGCGTTGGTATGGCTTTAGTAAAAGATACAGCTAACATCAACAGAATGCTCAAGCAAGTTAAAAACGTATTCCCACGTAACGTTAGATTCGCATGGTGCGTAAAACCTAACACAATGGGTGATGGCGTTGAATATATCGACCTCGTTGCTTTGAAAACATCACGCGACAACAAAGCAGCTCTCGGCGGTGAAGTCATCGTTGACGCTCGTCAAGACTATGACCAAAACGGTCGCGTTGAAGTTACAATCCAAATGAACAGCGAAGGCGCTAAAGCATGGAAACGCTTGACAGGCGAAAACATCGGCAGACAAGTTGCTATCGTTCTCGACGACTATGTATATTCATATCCTGTTGTTAACGATGAAATCCCAAGCGGACGTTCATCTATCTCTGGCGGTGAAATGACACTCGAAGAAGCACAAGACTTAGCTAACATCTTGAAAGCAGGTAAATTACCAGCTCCAGCAAGAATCCTTGAAGAAAATGTCGTTGGTCCATCATTGGGTCAAGAAGCTATCAATTCAGGTCTCTGGTCACTCATTATAGCTTTCGTTCTCGTTCTAGTTTATATGATGTTCTTCTACAGCAAAGCTGGTATGGCTGCTGACATCGCATTGTTAGTTAACATCTTCTTCATGTTCGGTGTTTTAGCATCATTCGGAACAGTATTGACATTGCCTGGTCTCGCAGGTATCGTCTTGACACTCGGTATGGCTGTTGACTCTAACGTCATCATCTTCGAACGTATCAAAGAAGAATTACGCGCAGGTAAAGGCATCAGAACAGCTATCGCTGACGGTTATAAAGCAGCTTACTCAGCTATCCTCGACGGTAACATCACAACATTCTTGACAGCATTCGTATTGTTCGAATTCGGTACAGGCCCTGTTCAAGGTTTCGCAACAACATTGATGATCGGTATCGCCACATCATTATTCACATCAATCTTCATCACACGCTTAGTATTTGAAGGCTGGTTGAATAAAGAAAAGAACATCAACTTCTCAAATAACGCTACACGCGAATTCATGAAGAACACTGCATTCGACTTCATCAGCTTCGGCAAAAAAGCAGCTATCATCGCAGGTATCTTCATCGCTATCAGCGTCGGTTCTTTAGCAGTACGCGGATTAAACCTCGGTATCGACTTCAAAGGTGGACGTAACTATGTTGTCCGTTTCGACAAAGACGTTACAGTTAACGAAGTACGTAGCGCATTAGCTAACGTTAAAGAATTTGAAAGCGTTCCTGAAGTTAAGACATACGGTCCAAGCCGCCAAGTCAAGATAACAACAGACTATAAGATTAATGACAATCATCCTGAAATAGACCAAGAAATCCAAGGTCTCATCTACAACGCACTTAAAGGCTTGTACAACACAGAAATGACATACGAACAATTCACAACAGACTCAGACAAGAGCAACGTTTTACTCGGTATCTTGAGCTCACAAAAAGTTGGTGCTACTGTTGCCGACGACGTAACACGCAAAGCTTTCGTCGCTGTTATCATTTCACTCGTTGTTATGTTCGTTTATATCGCTATCCGCTTCAGAAGATGGCAATACGGTTTGTCAAGCATCATCTGTTTGGCACACGACACATTGATAGTTATCGGTATGTACTCATTGCTCAACAATGTATTACCATTCACAATGGAAGTCAACCAATCATTCATCGCTGCTGTTTTGACAATCATCGGTTACTCAATCAACAATACAGTGGTTATCTTCGACCGTGTACGTGAAAACATCACATTATTCCCTAAGAGAAGCTGGAAAGAACTCTTCAACAGCGCAAACAACAGCACATTGTTACGTTCTATCAACACATCAGGTACAACAATCGTCGTATTGTTAGCTATCTTCATCTTCGGTGGTGAAACAATCCGCGGTTTCGTATTCGCATTGTTAGTTGGTATGATCGCTGGTACATTCTCTTCAATGTTCATCGCTTCACCTTTGGCATACAAACTCTTCAAAGGTAAAGAATACGATGCACAATTAGAAGCAGCTAATACAAAGAAAAAATAATAGGCTAAAGACTAAAGGCTAAAGTTTAAAAGAGCTCCTGATTTTTCGGGAGCTCTTTTTTTTAACTTTAGAATATTATTCAGGGATTTGAGGGGCTTGAGGGACTTGAGGGGCAGAGGGACAAACCTCTATTCCCTTTAATCACTCTAATTCCTCTAAATCTCAAAAAAAATCTTTCATCTTTTGTCTTTTGTCTTTCAACAATAGTGTTTTTTTTTATACTTTTGTAAGTTAATTAACGTTATCCTTTACAAAAGGTTTTTATATGTTGAAGAAATTATTTCTCATACTCATAGTCATTATTTTAGGTACAGCTGGAGAAGCCTCTGCACAACGCAGAAGTCCAAGCAAATCGGCAGATATTGCATTTGAACGTAAGCAATATAACGTAGCCATAGAAAGATATAAAAAAGCTTATAAAAAATCAGGCAAGAAAAAAAATGAAGACGAACGTACTCATATAACATACAGACTCGCTGAATGTTATAGAATTACAGAAGCTACTAAGTTGGCAGAAGCTCAATACAAGAGATTACTTCGCACTGAATTTCCTAAAGAAAATCCTATAGTATATCTTCATTATGCCAACGTTTTAAAAAGAAACCAGAAATATGAAGACGCAGCGGAATATTATGCTATATACAATGAGCTATTTCCGGATGACCCAAGAGGCTTTGCTGCATTAGAAGACATGCAATACATACAAGAATGGATTGAATATCCGTCAAAATATGAAGTAACACGTCTGAAAAAATTGAACTCTAAAGCAGCAGAATACGGTGTTTCTTGGATTTCAAACAATTATAACGAAGTCATTTTCTCATCAACAAGAGAAGGCGGTATCATAAAAGAATTAGACGCTATCACAGGACAACATTTCGCCGATTTTTATGTCGCACGACAAAACAAACAAGGCAACTGGGAAGAACCTGTCTTGGCTGATGAAGAAGGCATCAATTCAGAAGGCAGCGAAGGCACACCATTTATAACAAAGAATTTCTCGACAATGTATTTCACACGTTGTCCAAATCACAAGAAAAGAGAATCAGGATGCCAAATCATGAAATCTTCACGTTCAGGAAGCACATGGAGCGAACCTGTGACAGTGGAAATAACATCCGTTGACAGCTTAGACGTTGTAGGTCACCCTACACTTTCAAGCGATGAGCTAAGATTATTCTTCGCCTCTGAACGCAGAAACGGAATGGGCGGCAAAGATATATGGTTCTCTGAAAGAGAAAGCACATCAGAAAAATTCGGCCGACCAAGAAATTTAGGAGCTATCATCAATACTGAAGGCGATGAATTATATCCATACATGAGAAACGATAGTACTTTGTATTTCGCATCAGACGGCCATGGCGGAATGGGAGGACTTGACATCTTCGTGACAACTTTAGATTCTTTAGGTGAATGGACAAAACCTGTAAACCTCAAATCTCCAATAAATTCTATCGGCAACGATTACGGAATTTCATTCCATCCATCTGAAGAAAGAGGATTCTTCATCAGCAACAGAGATGTTAAGAACGGTCTTGACGATGATATTTATTACTTCATCGAACCACCTGTCTTATTTACAATAAGCGGCACTATCAAAAACCAAAGCAGCTTACAATTCGTAGAAGGAGCCACCGTAAGTTTAAGCGGATCTGACGGTTCTAATTATACAACAAACAGCAGTGAAAAAGGAACTTTCTTGTTCACCAATTCTCAGATAAAACTTGACAACACATATATTTTAACAATAGAGAAGAAAAACTTCTTCAGCTTTACAGATACAATAAGTACTGTAGGACTTGAATTTAGCAGAGATTTTGAAGAAGACTATCAAATAAGCGTAATTCCTGACGCTCCTATCGTATTGCCTGATATTTTATACGAATTGTCAAAATGGGAATTAAGACCTCAGTTTGAGGATTCTCTCAGAGGTCTCATCGAATTATTACAGGTCAACCCTAACATCACTATCGAATTAGGTTCACACACCGACAGTCGAGATACATACGAAAAGAACGACATCTTATCTCAAAAACGTGCGCAGTCTGTCTGCGATTATCTCGTAATCAGAGGTATCGACCCGTTCCGTCTTACTGCAAAAGGTTACGGAGAACGCATGCCACGTACTTTGTTAAAAGACTATACATATAAAGGTTTCACAATTCCTGCAGGCACTACACTTACAGATGAATACATCAAAGGATTGCCAAATGACGAGACAAAGGAATATGCACATCAGTTAAATCGTAGATCTGAATTCAGAGTAATTAGCAAAGACTATGTTCCTCGCGAAAATATAAATGACGACCAAATGGCTCGCGTCAGCACACGTCCAGAAGATAATATGGTAAGTTTTGCTGTTAACAAGCAAGGATATTTGTCATTTAATGCTATCATCAACGCATACACTGAAAGCATAACATACGATAAAGACTTCGGCTTTGGCGTGTCGCAAAAGGAAGTGATGAAATTATTGAATGACGGCATCATCACTAAAGACGATTTCATCGGCGACAATATAGAAAGAATTATTAAAGTAGGAGAAGTTGCCGACCGTGCCGAATTCATTATCAAAGACATGTGGATTGCAAACCGTACAGTGAAAAATGTAAAAGTAACAGTATATAACAATTTGAAAACTAATTGGCTTATTGGTGACAAGGTACTCAAGGAATTTGGAGAATTTAACTTTGACACCGAAAGCATGAAACTCATATTTAATCAGTAAAAGCTATGTCAGTAGAAAAGCGTTATCAACTTCGTGGTGTCTCTGCCGAGAAAGAAGACATTCACAATGCAATAAAGAATTTAGACAAAGGATTATTTCCTAATGCATTCTGTAAAATCATACCTGACGTCATGGGTGGCGATGATGAATTTTGCAACATCATGCATGCCGACGGAGCAGGCACCAAGTCTTCATTGGCTTATCTTTATTGGAAAGAAACAGGCGACCTATCCGTATGGTCTGGCATAGCTCAAGATGCTATCGTCATGAACACAGACGACTTGTTATGTATAGGCGCAACAGATAAAATGCTTCTTTCCTCAACAATAGGACGTAACAAGAACCTCATCCCAGGCGAAGTTATTTCCGCTATCATCAACGGAACAGAGGAGTTCCTCGCTAAATTACGTTCACTCGGATGCGGCATCTACCTCACCGGAGGCGAAACAGCAGACGTCGGCGATTTAGTTCGCACCGTAATCGTTGACAGTACAGTAACAGCTCGCATGAGAAGAGACGAAGTAATTGAAAATAATATCCAAGCCGGTGATGTCATAGTTGGTTTCGCTTCATCAGGACAAGCTACATACGAAACAAGCTACAACGGAGGCATGGGCAGCAACGGTCTCACATCAGCACGTCACGATGTATTAGGTCATTATTTAGCAGAAAAATACGAAGAAAGCTTCGACCATTCAATTCCTGAAGACTTAATATATTCAGGCCCTCATACATTGACAGAACCAACAGAAATAGAAGGCGTTGACGTAGGAAAACTCATCCTCTCCCCTACTCGTACATATCTCCCAATGATGGTTCCAATCTTAAATAATTTCAGGAAACAAATCAACGGTATCATTCACTGTAGCGGCGGCGCACAGACAAAAGTGCTCCACTTTACCAACAGCCTCCATATCGTGAAAGACAATATGTTCAAACTTCCTCCTCTCTTCAGAATGATTCAGGAGTCATCTGGAACAGATTGGAAAGAAATGTACAAAGTATTCAACATGGGTCACCGCCTCGAGATTTACACCAACGAAAAAGCTGCTGAAGAAATGATTCAGATAGCTAAGGAATTCAATATCGAAGCTCAAATCGTTGGCCATGTTGAAGCATCAGAAAAGAAACAACTTACAATAAAGAGTGAATTCGGAACTTTCGAATATTAATAAAAATTAACCTACCAAAGATGGAAATCATTGATAAGTTAGAAGATATTAAAACCAAATGGGAAACTTTGGGCGAACAACTCAACGACCCTGAGATTATTGGCGACATGAAACGCTTCGTCAAAATCAATAAGGATTATAAAGAGTTAGAACCTATCGTCACTGCTTTCAAAGAATATAAAAACCTCCTGGCTAACATAGAAGAAGCCAAAGAGATTTTGAAGAACGAGAAAGACGATGATATGCGCGAGATGGCTTTGGAAGAACTCAATGATGCTGAACAAAGACGCGATACTATTGAAGAAGAAATACGCGTGATGCTCATCCCTAAAGACCCAACTGACGACAAAAACGCCGTCGTTGAGATTCGCGCCGGCAGTGGCGGCGACGAGGCATCAATATTCGCCGGCGACCTCTACAGAATGTATATCAGATACTGCGAGACCAAAGGCTGGAAGATAGAAGTCGTTGAGCTCAACGAAGGCACAGCCGGAGGTTTCAAAGAAATAGTTTTCAACGTCATTGGCGACGGAGCCTACGGACTTCTTAAATTCGAGTCTGGCGTCCACCGCGTACAACGCGTGCCAAAGACTGAAACTCAAGGCAGAATCCATACATCAGCAGCGTCAGTGGTAATCCTCCCAGAAGCTGAAGAATTTGACGTGGAACTCAATGAAAAAGACATACGCAAAGAGACATTCTGCGCATCTGGTCCAGGTGGTCAGTCTGTTAACACAACATATTCTGCAGTTCGATTGACACACATCCCAAGCGGCATCGTAGTTTCTTGCCAAGATGAGAAGTCACAAATCAAAAATCTCGCAACAGCAATGAAGGTTTTGAGAACACGTCTCTATGAAAGAGAATACAACAAATACCTCGAAAGCATCGCTTCTCAAAGAAAGACAATGGTGTCAACAGGCGACCGCTCAGCAAAGATCAGAACCTACAACTATCCACAAGGACGCGTCACCGACCATCGCATCAACTTGACAATTTATAATTTGCAGGCAATCATCGATGGCGACATCAACGAGATAATTGAAAAATTACAGATGGCAGAAAACGCTGAAAGACTTAAAGAAAATTAACAATTCATAATGCATAATTCACAATTACTCCAATTATGCATTATGAATTTTGAATTATGAATTTTTAAAAAAAATATACCATGAATAAAAAACAATTAGTAGAACAGATATTTGCAAAGAAGTCATTCCTTTGCGTTGGTTTAGACACCGACATCAACAAAATTCCACAACATCTTTTGGAATGTGAAGACCCTGTCTTCGAATTCAACAAACAAATCATCGATGCAACAGCTCAATATACAGTAGCTTACAAGCCTAACACAGCTTTCTACGAAGTATATGGTGCAAAAGGCTGGGAAACATTAGACAAGACAATAAAATATATCAAGGCTAACTATCCAGAGATTTTCGTCATCGCTGACGCTAAGAGAGGCGACATCGGCAACACATCAGCCAACTACGCAAGAGCCTTCTTCGAGACAATGAGCAGCGACGCTATAACAGTAGCACCTTACATGGGATTAGATTCTGTTGAACCATTCTTAGGCTTCGAAGACAAATGGGTTATCTTGTTAGCTCTCACTTCAAACAAAGGCTCAAAAGATTTCCAATATCTCAACGTTGAAGGTCATGAACTTTACAAGGAAGTTCTCGCTAAGTCAAGCACTTGGGCTGACGACAATAAAATGATGTATGTTGTTGGTGCTACACACCCTGAAGAATTAGGCGAAATCAGACAAATGTTACCAAATCACTTCTTCTTGGTTCCAGGCGTCGGAGCACAAGGCGGCGACTTGGCAGCAGTAGCAAAATTCGGTCTTAACAAAGAATGCGGTTTGTTGGTCAACTCATCAAGAGGTATCATCTACGCTTCTAAAGAAAAAGACTTCGCTGAAAAAGCAGCTGAAGAAGCAAAGAAATTACAAGAACAAATGGCAGCGTTTTTGTAATTCATAATTCATAATGCATAATATGTAGAGACGTATCAAT
>JAGBVS010000018.1 GCA_017630195.1 Bacteroidales bacterium
ATCATTCTATCCTTCAAAGCAGTGCTGCGGATGAACCAGCTGTCTAATGGATAATAGAGAACAGGTTTGTCTGTACGCCAGCAGTGTGGATAGTTGTGAGTATGTTTTTCGCTCTTGAAGAGTTTGCCTTCTTCTTTCAACATGACAACGATGTCAACATCTAAAGACTTATCTTTTTCCGTCTTTGTTGCATCGAAAGCGTTCTTTACGAATTGACCTGCGTATGGAGCGTAAGCTTCAACATTCATGAAGTTCTTCACGAATTCAGGGTCGAGGTCTTCTATCACGAAGAATTTACCAGCTTTGTCAACCATTGGCTGAGCTTTGCCGTCTTTGTCTATCATTTGGAGTGGAGGTATGCCGCTTTGTTTTGCTACGCGGTCGTCGTCTGCACCGAATGTAGGAGCGATGTGAACGATACCTGTACCGTCTTCTGTGCTGACATAGTCACCGTGGATGACGCGGAATGCGCCTTCACCTGGATTGACCCAAGGAATGAGTTGTTCGTAATCCAAGCCGACGAGGTCTTTGCCTTTACATGTTCCGAGGACTTCGCAAGGGAGTTTCTTGTCGCCCACTTTATAATCTTCAAAAGCAGGTTTTTCTGCTTCACTTGGGAAGAATGCGCTCATCAATGAGTTAGCCACAACGATATATGCGATGTCGCCGCTGACTGGATTGACAGTCTTAACGAGGTTATAGTCGATGCCGTTACCGACGCACAATGCTGTGTTTGATGGCAAGGTCCAAGGTGTTGTTGTCCAAGCAGCTATTTGAATGCTATTGAAAGGAACGTCAACGCCGAAAGGATTATTTTTGATTATATTTTGTTCTGCTTTAACGCGGAAGAGAGCAACGCAAGTAAGGTCTTTAACGTCGCGGTAGCAGCCTGGCATATTAAGTTCGTGAGAGCTCAAGCCTGTACCTGCTGCTGGTGAATAAGGTTGAATTGTATAACCTTTGTAGAGGAGACCTTTCTTGTAAATCTCTGACAAGAGATACCATAATGTCTCGATATATTCATTTGTGAATGTGATATAAGGATCGTCGAGGTTGACCCAGTAACCCATGGTACGAGTAAGTTCATCCCACAAGTCTTTATATTTCATAACTTCTTCACGGCAAGCTTTGTTGTATTCGTCAACGCTGATTTTTGTTCCAATATCTTCTTTAGTGATGCCTAATTTCTTTTCAACGCCGAGTTCTACTGGAAGTCCGTGAGTATCCCAACCAGCTTTACGAGAGACTCTTTTTCCTTTAAGAGTTTGATAACGGCAGAAAATATCCTTGATAGTACGAGCCATCACGTGGTGGATACCTGGAGTTCCGTTTGCTGACGGCGGTCCTTCATAAAACACGAAAGCCGGACCATCCTTGCGATTGTCTAAACTCTTTTGGAAAACATCGTTGTCTTCCCAATACTTACGAACCTCTTTAGCAATGTTTGTAAGGTTCAAATTCTTATATTCTCTATATGAGCCTTTCATATATAACCTATTATTTTAATTTTTTTAATAAGCGACAAAGATATGATTTTTTTCTCAAAATTCTTTAAAAAAAATCGTAAAAAAATAGACGTCACAGGGGCAACATCTCTATATTTTGTTTCAAAGACGCCACAGTGGTAACGTCTCCACATTATCATTAAAAAAACTTTTGTCTTTTGACTTTTATCTTTTGCCTTTTTTATATCTTTGCCCACATGATAATAGTAGATAATGTAATAGTTTCAGACGAGTTTATCAACGCTCGTTTTTGTTGTCATCTTGCACGTTGCAAAGGTGAATGTTGCGTTGCTGGCGATGCCGGCGCTCCTTTAGAACCTGATGAAGTTGGTCTCATCGAGGAATATATCGAAGATATAAAACCATATATGCGTCCCGAAGGAATAGAAGTCATTGAGAACAATGACGTTTACGACTACGACGAGAAAGGCGCTCTTGTCACCGCATTGGTCAACGATGAGGAATGTGCTTTCGTTTATTTCCATGAAAACGGAACTGCATTATGCGCAATAGAGAAGGCTTATCTCGAAGGTAAGATTGACTTCTGGAAGCCAATAAGTTGTCACCTCTACCCCATCCGTCTCGAGGAGAAAAACGGATTCATACACGTCAACTACCACGAATGGAGCGTCTGCGTTCCTGCCAAGAGAAAAGGCGAAAAAGAAGGAATCCCATTATACAAATTCCTCAAAGGTCCTATGATAAGACGCTTCGGCGAAGACTGGTACGAAAGATTCGTAAAACAGATAAACAAATAAGACTATAAGTCGATAAGTCAATAAGACTATAAGTAAAGACGCATCAATTCCTGCTATAAAGGCATTGATGCGTCTTTTTTTTAAATATTTCCTCTAAAACTCTCTAACCATCACATCTGTCTGTGGAACAAAATCGAACGGTTCGTATTTGAGGAGTTGCAGCACTGCAAATTTCCTATCTTTTGAATGAACAACATAAAGCTGTACATTTCCTTCGTCAACTCTGTTGAATTTTTCCAATGTCTCTAACTTATCATTTTCAATAGCTGATTTGATATTATAGAAATCCGCTGCATCAAAATAAATCTGACGTCTCACTATAGGCGAGTTTGTCTTAGCATATACTTCGACATTCAACCTCGCAATAAGTAGGAACAAAGCGAAAACAACGCTTACTATTCCAAAGAAAATAAGAGCCGAAGAGAGCATATTGCCATCCATATTGCTCGAATATATAAACAAGAATGCTCCGAAACCGATTAATACTATACCTGATAATAATGCCGAGATATTAAATCTCTTTTGAATGAAATCTATTTGTGTGTTTTGAATATTGTTTGTCATAATAATACGTTTTTAGAAGTCTATAAGTCAACAAGACTACAAGACTACAAGTTTTTTTTGTAATAAAGTTATGGAGTTATGAAGTGATGGAATCGGTACTTCGACAAGCTCAGAACCAAAATTCCTCAGTTCCTTAGTTCCTAAATAATAAGATGTTTTATTATGACGATAAGGTTTTCCTTTGCTGACAAAGGTAAAGAGAAGTGTTTGTTGTATTTGTTGGTTGGTGTCACTTCCGAAGACAGGTGTTTCAGCATAAGGAATGCCGAAATGTTTTGTTGGGTTCTTTTCTGAGAAGAAACAAGACGCACTGATGGCGAGGGCATAGAATTAATAAGTTCTGGCAGTGTTGTCGTGCCCGAGCCTGACGCCTCTATGTATGATTCGACATCCGAACGATGTCCATCGAAAATCTCAGAATTTTTATTGTTATCAGCAAGTAAATCTCCATAAACCATCGACTTATGACAATTAATCATCGTTCCCATCGAGATAGCGATCCCAACAAGTAAAAACGATAATATAATTCTAAAATATCTTGCCATTTCTTAAATCTGATAACGTTACGTTAAACGTATGCAAATGTAACATTTTTTCACACACAATGTTCAGGAAGAAGAGATTTTTAGAGGAATTAGAGGTACAGAGGTACTAGAGGTGCATAACTCTAATCCCTCTGTCCCTCTAAAACCTCTGCCCCTCAAGTCCCTCTAATTCGCTATAAACCCAAAAATAACAATCGCAACTATCAAAGTAAAGACTATATTAAACATCTGCGCTGACAAAAATGCCTTGAGCGACTGATTGTTTTCTTTAGAGAATATTTCTTTGAATCGTGTCTCCAATCCGATGCAAACAAATGCGATAGAGAAGAATATTCCTTGGAAGTTCTTAGCTAAACTCTTGTATTTCACCATCACGCCTTCGATTTCAACGCCACCCGAGAACCAAATGCTGAACACCGCCGAAGCGATTATCATTCCGATAACGAATTTAGGGAAACGATGCCAAATCACTGTACCTCTTGTCTCCATAACGCTATTTGTATCACGCACCGACCAATATAAAGAGATAAAGAACGCCGCAACACCGATGAGGACATTTTGCGATGCCTTGACTATGACAGCGGTATCGCCTGCAATATTGCCCAAAATATCACCCGAGGCAGCAACAGCAGCTGTAGTGTCGATTGTTCCTCCAATCCATGCGCCTGCTACTTGTTGCGCCGCCACCGGATTGTCTGGGAATATTATAGGCAACAGCCAATTGCATAATAACGGCATTATATATAACATAGGGATGGCAACTACCATTACCAAAGAGATGACATAGCTGAGTTTCTTCTGGTTACCTTTGATGGTGCCGCAAGTGGCAATGGCAGCTGAAACTCCACAGACACTCACTGAACTCGCTATCATTGTAGCCATCTGGTCATCGACCTTAAATACTTTACGTGAAATCCAGAATCCGAAATACCAAACGACTAAAACTACCAAAATAGCCTGCGCAAGTCCGTATGCCCCCGACTTCATGATTTCGCCGAAGATGACAGTAGCGCCTAAACAAACAATTCCTATCTTTATATAAAACTCACTTTGTATCGCTGGCTTCAACCATTCAGGAACGCCAAACACGTTACTTATTATCAATCCAAAAAGAACAGCAAAGAGAACAGCTTCAAGACCGTATTCCTTGCAAAACGGAATACTTGCGCAAAGTTGAGCCAACATCGTCAGCACAAATATCACAAGAAAAGACACAAAAACACCCTTGACAGGTTTCTTCATAGCAAGGGCAGATATAAAAATTATCAAAAATAAAAAAACAAATGTATAAGCTGCATTTATCCAACCGGAAGAAGTATCCAAGCTTTTTACATTCAACATTTTTATGTTTATCATAAAATCCGGGACCACGACTATCAAAGCCAAAATAATGAATCCCAACATCACAATGAGCCATTCCTCATTTAAAAATAATGCTTTAAGTTTTCTTGTTTTCATATTTAGTTTAATTTAGTTGCAATAGTTTAAAGTTTTAAAGATTAAGGTTTAAGGTTTAGAGTTATGTAGTATTGTTTAGTTGTTAATAAAAAAGGAGTTAGAAAAGGTTTGATTCCTAATTCCTAACTCCTAATCTCTATTTGTTAAAATTTCACTGAAAGCTGTGCTTGGAACAAATGTCCTAAATTATCGTATCCTGGTTTATCTTTCATTGTGTAGTTAACCAAGAGTCGAAGGTTTTTATATGGCCACCAGTCGAGACCTACCATATAATATGTAGAATTAAGTTCTGGGGTTTCTATATCTTGTCTCAAGAAATCGTAACGTGCCACAGGACGTATTCTTTGATCTTTTGCTATATCGAACCAATAACCGCCAGCTACATAGAAACCGTCTGAGTTAAGAGTGTAGATTCCTCCATTGTCAGCCATATCTGTCTTGCCTGTAATATATTCCGAACGGACTGTAAGTCTGCCGTTTTCATATTTACCGCCGAATGTAAGACGATCTCTGTTAGCGTTATTTTCATTTGCTGCTTCAAGTTTGTAATTGCCGCCATAGTATGAGGCTGCGAGCATCAAGCCTTTAACGCCAGGACAAACTTCAATACTACCTGCGATGTCTTTCAACAAGTTAGCATCCTTATTATTCATACCATTACCATTGAACACACCTAATTTATATGTAAGAATAGGAATTTCTTTTCCATTATGTTCAAAGCTAAAGAAGTTACCGTAAAACATGATACCGACATCACGACCACCTGAATATGTCTTAACGCCCGACATATCGCTGTAACCTGAAAGCTTATTGATGACTTGTGCATATTCTACGCCCTCGAGTGTAAGAGGTGATTGAGGATTTTCGAATGTGAAAGGGATTTTAAACTGACCGACTTGGATGTTAAAATATTTTTGCAATTTGATTTTGACAAAACCATCAACTAATTTTGGAGTTCCGGCAACATCAGCTTGCACGCGAAATTCTAAATTTTTATTAATATTGCCTTTGAAATCGAGACGAGCGCGACGTACATTGAATGTGTTGATTTCGTCTAATGTCAAACCGTCATTTTGCAATTGACGTTCATAATCATATTGTATGTTCATCCAACCGCTGATTGACAAATAATCACCGATTAAAGATTTTTTTGTTTCTTGTGCATTGATTGTTGATAATGAAGCGAACAACATCACAACAAACAAGAGTAAAGATTTTCTTTTCATTTCTTATTTTTTAAAAGATTTGCAAATATACAAATATTAGTAAAATAATTTTACTAATATTTTATTAATTCAAATTTCAATTAGACGCCACAACGGAGGCATCTCTTCAACCAATAATTCCTAACTCCTAATTCTTAACTCCTAACTATTTATTATTCATCTGATTCATAGTTTGATCAACGCCTTGAGTCACGAAGCTTTTAATAAAGTTAGCGGCTATTTCGAGGCGAGGATTTATGATGTCAAGTTCAGAAGGTTTCCATTTGCCTAACACGAAATCTATTTGCTTACCACGAGGGAAGTCGTCGCCTATTCCGAAGCGCAACCTTGGAAATACATTAGTACCTAAGCTTTCAATGATATTGGCGAGGCCGTTATGGCCGGCGTCGCTGCCTTTTTTTCTCATTCTCAAAGTACCAAGAGGCAAAGCTATTTCATCAAGAACAACGAGGACATTTTCGATAGGAATTTTCTCTTGCTGCATCCAATATTTAACAGCTTTTCCGCTGAGATTCATATAAGTCGTAGGTTTTATCACGACCATAGTACGGCCTTTGTAACGAAGTTCCGACACCTGAGCGAGGCGTCCTGTAATAAAAGTTCCTTTTAAATCTTCATTAAGATAATCGGCAACTTTAAAACCGATATTATGTCGAGTGTCGTCATATTCGGCGCCAATATTTCCGAGACAAGCTATTAAATATTTCATGATACAATAAGTTGTAGATTTGTTACGTGAAATTTAATTCCAAATAAAAAAAGCCTTCGAGATGAAGGCTCTTTTTGATATTTCCTTTAAGAAAATTATTCTTCTGTTTCTTCTGTTATAGCTGATTTCTTAGCTTTAACGTCGCAAACGATATTGTTAGCTGCTACTAATGGAGTAACGTTTTCGATTGTGAGGTCTTTAACTCTGATAGCTTGGTTAACATTCAATTCAGAGATATTTACAATAACGTAATCTGGAAGATCTTTAATTAAGCCTTTAACTTTAAGGCGAGGGATTCTAACTTTGAGTTTACCACCACGCATAACACCTGGAGATGTACCTTCTGTGCGAACTGGAAGAGTTACTGTGATAGGTTTTTCATCTGTTACTTGCAAGAAGTCAGCGTGAAGAACTTCGTCTGTAAGTGGGTGATATTGAATATCTTGGAGAATTGTACGGTAAACTTTACCATCGATTGTGAAGTCAACGATATAAGTTTCTGGAGTAAAGAGGATAGTTTTGAAGCTTTTAGCTTCTGTTGCGAAACGTACTTCTTCACCTTGACCGTAGATAACGCATGGAACTAAGCCATTAGCGCGTAATTGTTTAGCATCTTTTTTCCCTACGTTCTCACGAAGAGAACCGCTCAATGATACTGAATTCATAATTTAATTTTAATTTGTTTGTTAATAATTTATAATGTGTAGGGACGAGGCATGCCGCATCCCCACGATTTTTATTTCTTGAATAAGTCGCTTAATGATTCGTAATTTTCAACGCGTTTGATAACTTCTGCGAAGAGAGGAGCTGTTGAAATAACGTGAATCTTGCTGCTTGGGTTTGTCAATGGAATAGTGTCTGTTACGATAACTTCGTCGAATACAGAGTTTTCTATTCTTTCCATTGCGCTGCCTGAGAAGATTGGGTGAGTTGCGACTGCGCGGACGCTACGAGCGCCATTATCTTTAATCAATTGACCTGCTTTTGTGATTGTACCTGCTGTGTCAATCATGTCGTCGATAAGGATAACATCTTTATCTTTAACATCGCCGATGAGCAACATTTGTTCGATAGCATTTGGTTTTGAACGTTGTTTATGACAGATTGAGAATACAGTGTTTAACATCTTAGCGTAAGAAGCAGCGCGACGAGTACCGCCAGCGTCTGGAGAAGCTACCATTAAATTAGGTAAGTTAAGGCTTTCGATGTAAGGAACGAAAATCTTTGATGCGAAGATGTTATCAACAGGAACGTTGAAGAAACCTTGGATTTGGTCAGCGTGGATGTCCATAGTGATGATACGAGTAACACCAGCTGTTGTCAATAAGTCAGCCATCAATTTAGCTGCGATACTGATACGTGGGCGGTCTTTTCTGTCTTGACGAGCGAAGCCGAAATAAGGAATAACGGCGATGATTCTACGTACTGAAGCGCGTTTTGCAGCATCAACCATCAACAACAACTCCATCATGTTTTCTGTTGGTGGGAATGTTGATTGGATCAAAAAGACATCTCTACCACGGATGTTTTCATCGAAACTTGGTTGGAATTCACCGTCGGCGAAAACCAAAACGCTTGATTGTCCGAGAGGTTTGCCATAATGTTTAGCGATTTCATCTGCTAAATAACGAGTGGCTCTACCTGAAAAAATTGATACTAAAGGCTCTTGCATGACGTTAAATTTGATGTGTTTGAAATTTTTTGCAAAAATAATAAAATTTTTCTTTGTCGTAACAAAAAAATTATTACTTTTGCACTCGCAAATCGATCATTGAAACGAATGCCTAGGTGGCGGAATTGGTAGACGCGTCGGTCTCAAAAACCGATGAGGTAACACTCGTGCCGGTTCGATCCCGGCCCTGGGTACAAA
>JAGBVS010000131.1 GCA_017630195.1 Bacteroidales bacterium
AAAACATCTTTGGCGATTTTGTCATAACGTTCGGTGAAGACGTTTCTATAGTAAGAACGAGACTCCATGTCCCATGCTTTTACGAATCTTTTCTTCAAGCAATGAAGTGAATCCAAGAATTGTTCTGACATGTTTTTTGTAAATGCGACATTTTCTTCAGTAGGGTTGAGCATGGTCTTATAAAGATTGACTCTCAACTCATTTTTTAATGTCACGATGTATGCTCTGTAAGCTGCCAAAATCGCAGCGTCGATGATTTCGGTATTGGATTTTACTTCTTTTCTATCTTTCAAAAGCTTCTGATAAATTTCGAATGACTGTTGTTTCTCTCTTTCGTTTTTAGCTATCGTTGCTGAATCTAATTGTGAAGGATAGAACTCTAAAAGCGGAGCGTTGAGAACAGTGAAGTTCATCAGGTTAGTCATGTCGCTCTCGTCAATCAATCTGTTCAATTCGTAGAGATGACTTATTGTTGAGTTGCTGAGTTGCTGAGTTGCTGAGTTGTTGAGTTGCTGAGATTCTGAGATTCTGAGATTTAAACTTTGGCTGTTGGCTGTTGGCTGTTGGAAATATTGAATCTCAAAATTCTTGTTGAAAATCGCTTCTCTTTGTATTCTCTCGGCTTCGTCGTTAGTCTTCAATGTGTTCCAACTTGTTTCAGCGCACCACACCATTGCGTGCCATGTTGAGTTGAACATTGTCTCGCCGTAGTCGTCCCAAGCAGTGTTGATGACGCCTTTAGCTCCGTTTTTATATCCGTCGTGGTTGAAGTGTGCGATGTTCTTGATGTAGTTGTCGATATAAGGGAAGCTCGATGCCCAGCAGCTTGCGCCTGGAGCAATCCAGAAAGTGTGACCTGAGTTTTTGAAAGGCGCAATCATCTCGTCGAAGCTGTCGCGACCGCCGTAACTCCAGACGATGAATTGGATGTCTTCCGGAAGTTGTTTTATCATCTCAGGATTCTTGGCGAGGATGTCGCCCCACATCATGACGTCTTTATCGTATTTCTGTAAGATATCATATACCTTATTTATATGTTGGCAGTAGGCGTTTTCTGAGCCGAGTCTATCGACGTATGATTTAGCTTTTCCGTTGCCGAGACCTTCAGTCTCATCGCAGTTGATGTTGAAATATTTCGACTCGTAAGATTGTGCTGTCTCTCCGAGCAATGTCTCTAAAAATTCGTAAGTCTCCTCAACGCCAGGGTTGAAGTTGAAACGAGTGTCTCTGATGTCGTCGTAGAAAGGATTGTCGAGAGTCTTTTCTGCATGAGCGAAACATTGTTGGTTGCCGATGAATTCGATATAATAATCCTTTGCGTATTCTGTCAGTTCTTGGATTTCTTCAGCGGTGAGACCATCGGTAGGAGCGATGTCTGGATATTCGTCAAGTTTGAAAAGATGTTCTGTATAAAGGTTGAAGAAATTGAATTTATATTCAGCGAGGCGACGAATCTGTTCTTTGATGAAATCCGTTGTTGGAATCGGGCCACGGCTAATGTCATCCATCCATCCACGATATTCAAGAGAAGGATAGTCGAAGATGTAATACCAAGGAATATTCAGATTGTTTTCTGTGAGAAGTTGGTGACGTATTATCTGTTTCAAACTTTGAGCTCCGTAGAAAAGACCTTGAGGAGTTGGAGCTGATACCATTATATAGTTTCCAATAACAATTATATGATATTCTTGAGGATTTATTTCTCTACTATCTAATCCTATTATATCTTTAGGACCATTTTGGATTTGTTCAATTTTTTCAGGATCATATATACCAAAAGCGATATTATTCCTTTTTTTATTTCCTTTTTTTGAAACTTTTAAATCTACACCTGTTATTTCTTTGATATCATTTTTGAAAGTATTGATGATTTTAGATATTTCTTCATTTTCACCAATATCAACGAGTAAGCAAGACTCGTCTATAACAAAATTATTTGTCGAATTATTAAAATCACAAATTTCAGCAAATTGTGGAGTCGGAATAATCCCGGTATTTACTGATTGCTGATAGCTGATGGCTGATGGCTCACTGTCGTTGTCCGTTGTCTGTTGTCCGTTGACGTTAAAGAATAAAGCCAATATAATAATGAGAAATAATTTTTTCATGATGCAATTAATTTTATTATTTTAAAAAAACATTCATTCCTAACTCCTAATTCCTAACTGAAAAGACGCTTCAATGTGTGTTTATTTTTTAGGTATCATTGAAACGTCTCTACATAAATAAATTATGCATTATGCATTGTGAATTATGAATTAATTTAAATATCAAATCCCGGTGCGTTCACGCTGAGCATATCATAAAGGTCGTCGATTCCCATTCCGTCGATGATACGTTTGATGATAGGAGGGAAGTTGCTGCCTTCGTTGACGTAGCCGTCTTTGTAAATGTCTTCTTTCAAAAACTGATTGATGTTTTCG
>JAGBVS010000132.1 GCA_017630195.1 Bacteroidales bacterium
AATAGCTGAAAGCTAATTTGGGCGTTCCGGCTCCGCTTCGCTCCGCCGTCGGGCTTTCCGCTATATCTTTTTCCGCTTCGCTCCAAAAGGATGCCGCTCCAATCCCTAACGCAGGACGAATTTTCGAACCTTAGAGCTCTAGAACTTTAGAACCTTAGAATCCTATAACTCATAACTCCTCGTCATCTTAAAAAACAAAGAGCGCCCTATCATAAGAGCTCCCAACTTGTTGTCTTGTAGTCTCGTTGTCTTGTAGTCTTAAAATAACATTAACATAATTTTCTTAATTCCGTTAATGTTTGTGTTAAAAATTGTTAAAATCGAAAAATAGTCGCGTTAAACCCTTGACAAAGGTTTGTTAAAATTATTAATTTTGTTTTCGAATAGCAAAGATTGTTTTTTTTGTTTAGAACGATTATATGTAAAATTATATCTTTGCAAAAGTAAAATCAAAATAGTGAAATCTTAATTTAATGTAGTATGCCTGAAATTAGCAGATTTTATGGGATTATAATCTATATGTATATTGATGATCATAATCCGCCGCATTTTCACGTTTGGTATAATGATTACGAAGCTGTGATAACAATAGAAGAGGGGATAGTGACTGGCTCTTTGCCAAGACGTGAATTGAAATTAGTTTATGAATGGCTTGATATTCATAAAGAAGAACTGTTGGAAAATTGGAGGTTGCTTTCAAATTTTGAATTGGCAAATAAAATAGAACCATTGAAATAATTATGGACAATATAATTTTAAAAATAGTAAAAGCAGAATATGTCGAAAATTATGTGTTAAGATTGACATTTAATAATGAAGAAGTCAGATTGATGGATTTTGCTCCGTTGATTGGAAAAGGTATTTGTCAAAAATTATGTGATTTAGACTATTTTAAATCTTTTGCTTTAGATCATTTTACAGTTGACTGGAATAATGAAATAGGATTCGATCCAATGTTTCTATACGAAAGAAGTATTTTGATTAGCTAGTATGAACAACAATACAATCGAATCTCATCCTTTGCAGCCGTTTCTTCCAGAGAACGCCAGGATTCTTATGCTCGGCAGTTTTCCTCCGAAGAAAGAGAAATGGTCGATGGAGTTCTTTTATCCTAACTGGATAAACGATATGTGGAGAATTTGGGGACTCATATTTTATAACGACAAGCATTATTTTGAAATAGAAGGAGAGAAACGTTTCGATAAAGATAAAATAGTTTCCTTTTGTAAAGACGAAGGCTTCGCTTTATATGACACGGCTTCTGAAGTCGTTCGTCTGAAAGACAATGCTTCTGACAAATTCCTTGAAGTTGTGAAGCAGACTGATGTCAAAGCTTTATTGGAGTCGTTGCCTGAATGTGAAAATATTGTGACTACTGGACAAAAAGCCACGGATATAATCATTGATATTTTCCAGTGTGAAGAACCGAAAGTTGGAGAGATGACGGAGATAATTTATAAAGATAGAGCCATTAACTTCTGGCGAATGCCGTCGTCATCAAGGGCTTATCCTATGAAAATGGAGGTGAAAGCTGAGTTTTATAGGAAAATCTCCACGTATCACGAGAATCACAAGTATTATAAAGATGAAGTAAAATACGAGCAGAAACGAGGAAAGTAACTATCTTTGTATTAAGCAAAATTTTATTATGAGCAAAAAGAAAAATATAGTGGTGTTTACTGGTGCTGGTGTCAGCGCCGATAGCGGTATCGCGACATTCCGTGATGCTGACGGCCTTTGGGCAAATTATCGTATTGAAGAAGTGTGTACTCCCGAAGCGTTGAAAAATAACAGAGCGAAAGTTGTAGAGTTCTATAATTTGCGTCGCAAGGAGTCGCTGACTAAGAAACCTAATGCAGGTCATATCGCCATCGCCGAGATGGAACAGTGGGCTGATGTCTGTGTGATAACACAGAATGTCGATAACCTTCACGAACAGGCTGGCTCTACTCGTGTGGTGCATCTTCATGGTGAACTGATGAAGTTACGTTCTGAGGATAATCCGGAACTTATATACGATATCAAAGGGTGGGAGCAGAGTCTTGATGAGCGTGCCGAAGATGGAGCCTTGCTTCGTCCTCATATAGTGTTCTTCGGAGAGGACGTGCCTATGTTCGAATTTGCTAGCAGCATCGTTGAACAAGCAGATGTCTTGATTGTCGTGGGAACATCTCTGGCAGTATATCCTGCTGCGTCATTGGTGTATTATGTGCGTGATAAGCAAGTCCCAATTTACTTGGTTGATCCAGGAATGCCTGATACCTCTATGATTCAAAACCCGTTGACACACATAAAGGAAAGAGGAGCGGTTGGCGTTCCGCTCTTAGTGGAGAAACTGCGTAAGGAGTTGTCTTGATAATATAACAAAATTAAAAAGATAAAATTAATATGCCTCAACTGATTCCTATATTGACAATCAATGGCTCTGACGGCGCGGGCGTGGTCGGTGTTCAAGCTGATATAAGAACGATATCAGCTCTTGGAGGTTATGCCTTGACAGCGATAACATCAGTGACGACACAGGATGAAAACGGCGAGACTTCTATAAATGACTTGTCTTCAGAGATGATAATAGGGCAGGTGAGGGCGATTGTGAAGGAATCGCATCCGAAAGTAGTTAAAGTGGGTCTTGTACGTGATGCGTCAACGATAAAGATGTTAAAGAATGAGATTGTTGCAGCACAAAATGTTGTACTTGTGCCAGGTGTCTTTTCTTCGGAAGGTAAACAACTTGTTTCAGACGAAGTTGTTTCAGCGATTAAAAAACATCTTCTTCCAATGACGACGCTGCTGATATTACGTACTAATGAAGCAGAAAAAATGCTTGGCATAAAAATCATTACTGACGATGATATGGTTAAGGCTGCCCGCGCTTTTATTGATATGGGAACAGAGTCAGTACTGCTGCGTGCTTCTAAACATAATGATGGTTTGCTTACAGCCGTGCTTTATGAAAATGGAACGGCTCATTTCTTTACATCTCATAACACCGAAGGGTGGCAGAAACATGGTGTCGGGGGAGCTCTTTCTTCCGCGATAGCTACTCGCCTCGCTTTTGGTGATGATGTCACTACAGCAATTGACAAGGCTCACGATTATATGCATAAGCAAGTCGTTTATGCAGTGTCAGAAAAAGTGCAACATTCCAGAAAGACTGTGGTTTATAATAAATTTATGTCGCTTGTGAGTGAGAACTATAATAAATCTCACGATGTGTCTTTTTATGCTGATAAATTATGTGTGTCAACACGTTATCTGTCGCAAG
>JAGBVS010000133.1 GCA_017630195.1 Bacteroidales bacterium
AGGAGGTCCTTAACTTCTTTTCTGTCGTAGAATGAAAGACCACCATATATTTTATAAGGTATATTTTTCTTGCGTAATGCTTCTTCTAAAGAACGTGACTGTGAGTTGGTTCTGTATAAGATTGCAAAGTCTTTGTTGTTGAGTTGTTGCGACATTTTGTATCCAAAGATAGAATTGGCAACCAATATTCCTTCTTCTCCGTCTGATGTTGCACGAAGAATGGTAATTAAATCGCCTTCTTCATTGTCGGACCAAACTTTTTTCTTGATTTGGTCTTTGTTATGGTCGATAACGCTGTTCGCTGCGTTGACGATTGTCTTTGTTGAACGATAATTCTGTTCGAGACGAATTAGCTTTTGTCCAGGATAGTCTGTTTTGAAATTGAGAATGTTTTGGATGTTAGCACCGCGGAAACCGTAGATGCTTTGTGCATCGTCGCCAACTACGCATATATTTTCACGCATTGCTGCAATTCTTCTGATAATAAGATATTGCGCATAGTTTGTATCTTGATACTCGTCAACGAGGATGTATTCAAAACGTTGTTGGTATTTATATAATATTTCAGGGAAGTCGCGAAGCAACACATTTGTATAAAATAAAATGTCGTCGAAATCCATTGCGTTGGCGCGTTGTAGTCGTGCGTTGTAGCTTTTGAATATTTCCCCAATCAAAGGTTTGTTGGCTCTGATATCCTGTTGTTGTATATCAAAATTATTGCAATAATCTTCTGCTGTATATAATGCGGATTTAGCCATTGAAATACGATGAAGGATATATTTCGCAGGATAAGCCTTCGTGTCTAATTCGCGTTCCTTTAAAATAGAATTGATTAGTTGCTTGGAATCATCGGTGTCGTATATTGTGAAATCTGGAGTGAAACCGAGATGCTGTGCTTCTATTCTTAAGATACGAGCGAAGATGGAGTGAAATGTTCCCATCCATACGTTGCGTGCAGAATGAGCATCAACTAATTTCATGATACGCTCTTTCATTTCCTTTGCCGCTTTGTTGGTAAAGGTAAGAGCCATGATGGCGAAAGGGTTGATTCCTTCTTGAATCATATATGCGATGCGGTGGGTGAGGGCTTTTGTCTTGCCAGAACCTGCACCTGCAATAACCATAACCGGACCCTCAATAGTTGTAACTGCTTCCTTTTGAGGGCTATTTAAACCATTTAAAATATCTGCCACAGTGAGTAATATTAGATTGCAAATTTAATAAAAAAGACAAAAGGCTAATGACAAAAGACGAAAGATTTTTTGGAAAATAAAACTCAAACTTGGTACGAACTTGTTTGTAATATTCCTCAAGCGGGGCAGACCTTCTAAAAGACTTTAAAAACTCATGGATTCGAAGGCTCAAAAGAACCGCTAAAAATACCATAAAAAATAAGGTGTAAAAAAAAGTTAATTTTTTTTCTACAAAGTGTTGTGTATTAAAGAAAAAGTTGTATCTTTGCACTCGGAAAAAAGTTAGAAAAATTAACTTTGTGAATGAGATAGTTAAGGGACCTGATAAGTTAAACGTTAGAGGTTTCTACATTGTAAGTGAATGTAAATCAGTTCTATGGGCTTGCAATGGGTTTAGCAGAATAAGTCACTGTCGTGGCTGTAACTCCCGAAACTATGTTGTTTAAAGAGTGAAATTTTTGGCTATTTGAGAGAAATTAAAGGAATTTTTCCTATTGAATGGATAAAAATTAGTAATTTAAAGAAAAAGAAATGCCAACGATTCAACAATTAGTCCGCAAGGGACGTCAAAAATTGGAAGACAAGAGTAAATCTCCTGCCTTGGATTCGTGCCCACAACGCCGTGGTGTTTGTGTACGTGTTTACACAACAACACCTAAGAAGCCTAATTCAGCTATGCGTAAAGTTGCTAGGGTTCGTTTG
>JAGBVS010000134.1 GCA_017630195.1 Bacteroidales bacterium
GCAGTTAAAGTCGTATTCGTTAATCGTGATATAACCCTTATGACAATGGATGCAATCCAGAATTATAGCCACACTCATGAGAATCGTATTCTCAAGAGAAATTTGTGGAAATTCTTCAAAATCCTGCGCGCTCAAGCAAATCCTATATATGGCATGCCTGAAGCTTGTCCTATTAATTTCGCTTGGATTACAATTATTGACAAATCCAATCCTACGAATTCCAAGCGTATCCCTATCTCAAAATTCGTCGGCTCTCTGAAAAAAATGCCGTCAACGAGTAAATACTATCAACTGAACATACTTGCTAACGAAATAATATACATCAACGAACTCTCCATTGAAAATGTCAAGAGCGTTATTGCTGATGCTATAATCAAATTTGAATCTAAACAATCTCATTTATAAACATTAAAATTAAAAGTCATGAAAAAAGTATTTACTCTTTTGATGGTTGCTTTGGTCTGTGTATCAATGACCAATTGTAACAGAAGAATTAGACAACAAATTGAAGAATTGGATGAACGCGTAACTGCGCTTGAGGAAATCGTTAAAAAAACAAATGCCGACATCGTAGCTTTGCAAAACATCGTTAACGCTTTGCAGAACAACCTTTATGTAACGGATGTTATCACTACATCAGATGGTTATACCATTCAATTCTCTGATGGTACAAGTGCTGTTATTTCTAATGGTCAAGATGGCGTTAATGCTCCGGTTATTTCAGTGAGACAAGATGTTGACGGTTATTATTATTGGACTCTTGACGGCGAATGGCTTATCGTTGACGGCAACAAGGTGCGCGCTACTGGTAAGGATGGAATTGACGGAACTAATGGAACTAATGGTATTGATGGCGTTGATGGAATCACTCCTCAAGTCCGTATCAATCCTGATACTAAAGAATGGGAAATTTCTGTTGACGGTGGAAATACATGGGAACCTACAGGCGTAATCGCTGAAGGTCAAGACGGAACAAATGGAACCAACGGAACAAATGGAACCAATGGTTCAACTCCTCAAATCTCTATCAAGAAAGATGTTGACGGCAATTATTACTGGACTCTCGACGGCGAATGGATTATTGTTGATGGTGCAAAGGTACGCGCTAACGGTATTGACGGCGGTAGCGGTGCAAATGGTCTCGCTCCTCAAATTCGCATCAACCTTGAGACTTACGAATGGGAAGTATCTACAGACGGTGGTCTTACATGGACATCTACAGGCGTTGTGGCTCAGGGCGCTGACGGTGACTCTTTCTTCCAAAATGTCGATGCTTCAAACCCTGATTACGTTATCGTAACAATGGCTGACGGCAGTGTGATTCTCCTCGCTCGTTACGACGGTTCTGCTCCAATGTTCGTCATCGTAAATGCTCCTGAACTCGTACAACTTGAATATGGTACAAACGTCACTTATGAAGTAGAGGCAGAAAATATCAATGAATATCTTATCAATGTTCCAGAAGGATGGCACGCTGATTACAGCGACAACACACTCTCAATAACAGCTCCTGCTAAAGATATGTGTCACTTCGACAAAGAAGGCAAAATCGCTATCACTGTCGTATCTGAAGCTGGTAAGATGGCAATAGTGAAAGTCAATGTATTTGCTGGAGAATGGGTGTCGGAGATTGAACTCAGAACCTTGACTTTCGAAGACGCTGACGCTAAATTCACTCCTTACGAATTGAGCTACTGCGGCGCATATATCAGCACATGGAGCGACCTCATCGCTGAAGACCAATATATGGATAATCTCATCTACGACATGAGCGGCAGCGAACCTTATTATTGGTACGATGAAAACAACACTGAGCTTCTACACGCATTCCCTTACAACTATAACTCATACGCTTACTGGGGCGGCGGTCATGCTGTGTCAAATTACGCTAATACCGATTATGAAACCTACGGCGACTTTAATAATCAGCTTACTGTCTATGGTGAAGAAGGCGCAGGTGGTCATAACGGCTCTGCTAACTTCTGCATGCATTTCGGTTATGCCGATGACTCTGGCTACAACTTCACCGAAGAGCTTCCTTCATTTATGTTTGGCGATGGTGAAGAACGTGTTATCGACCACATTTATGTGAATAATTCTACTTATGCTTTAAACTGTTATATCAATGGTAACGGCTTGACCGATCCTATCGGCGCAAACGATAAAACTTGGGTTATAGCTAAAGGCTTTAACGCTAACGACGAACAAGTTTCAGAATCAATATTCTATCTCGTTGATGGTCCAGATGGCATCGTTACAGAATGGACTAAATGGGACTTGACATCACTCGGTAAAGTATGGAGAGTAGAGTTTAACATGGCCGGTACCAACGACAACGGCTATGGTTTCTCACAACCAGCATACTTCGCTTACGATGACGTAGCTGTTCAATTCGAAGGTGAAACAGTCTTTAGATAATCAAGATGAAAAAGATTTTAGAAAAAATATGGTTACTCATCTTTGTTGCGCTCAGTGCATGTAATATAAACGAGGAGTATTTTGCTCCGAAGATTACTCTCGACAATGAGACTGGTATTTATACCGTTAAATACGGACGAGAGATAGTCATCAGGCCTACTTACGAGCACGCTGAGAATGCGACATATTCTTGGACAATTGATGGTGAAGTTGTTGAGACTTCACCGTCTTTGTCCTTCTCTAGAGAAGAAGTTGGTGAGTATTACGTTACTTTAAAAGTCGCCACAGATTATGGCAGCGACGAGGAAGAGATTCGCATCGATGTGGTGGAATTGGAGATTCCTACCGTAAGCATCGCTGGCAATAAGAAGATGACCGTCACTCTCGAAACAGAAGTCGTCCTTAATGCTTCAGTTCGTGAGACCTCGCTTCCTACTAAGTTTGCATGGACTGTCAATGACGTAATTGTAAGTAATGAATATAATTACATATTTATTGCTAAAGAAATCGGAAACTATATTGTCAAGGCGACTGCCAAAAATGATGACGGCGCGCATAGCGATATGGTTGAGGTTGAAGTCGTAAATCCTGAAGACATCCCTTTCACTTGGGATTTCGCGAAATATAAATTGCATAATGTAGTGGGAAGAAAACTTCTCATCAGTCCATTGCCGTCCAATATGGTATATGACGTAAAATATTCTTGGAATGTTCAAGAAGATGAATCCATGACAGGCTCAGGTTCTGACTTCGTTTTTGTCTCTGATAAAGCAGGTGTCTATCATATCAATGCCGTAGCAACAAAAGATGACGGTGACAATCCGATTAGTATCACGAGAAATTTTGAAGTGACTGTTTACGAGGAAAAGGAATTTTATCGTCCTAAAAACGGAGCTTCTCAAGCTGATTGGAACAAGGTTTTTGAATACACTCCTGCACCAGGTCAATTTATCAACGAGCTGAAAACCGGAGGCTTCGATGCTTCACATAATAATCCTGAGGCTGCTATAACATACGCGGAAGGTCGTCTGTCTGAAGGTAAGTGGATTTCATTAGGCGGCTTCGGAGGTTATTTGGTCGTAGGCTTCGACCATAGCATCGACAATAATCGTTCTTACAATCTCGGCGTTGTAGGCAATGCCTTCGACGGTTCTTCTGAACCTGGCATCGTATGGGTGATGCAAGACGAGAACGGCAACGGTTATCCTGACGACACTTGGTATGAGCTGGCTGGTTCTGAGACAGGAAAGTTCGAGACTTACAGAGATTATGCCGTGACATATTATCGTCCTTCTGGAATAGGAATGCCGGTGCAATGGACCGACAATTACGGTAACAATGGCGAGATAGATTACTTGGCACAATACCACGACCAGGATTATTATTATCCTCTTTGGATTGGAGAGGAATCTTATACCTTAAAAGGAACACGCCTCGAGCCTCGCAACTACGACCAGTCGGGAAACGGCACTTATTGGGTGCAGCCGCATTATGACTGGGGTTATGCCGACAACTTCAGCCCGACAGATTTCAATTCTTCAGATAAGGCTAATTTCTTCAAAATTTCCAATGCCATCGATTTCGAAGGTAATCCGGTTAATCTGTCTCACATCGACTTCGTGAAAGTTCAATGCGCAGTTAATGCCAAGAGCGGCTGGCTCGGGGAACTATCCACAGAAGTATGCGGTTTTTATGATAAAAGTTTAAAACGATGAGTTATGTTTAAAAGTCTAAAGTCTAAAGTCGAAAGACTAAGGTCATTATCCAAAATGCTTGTTGTCTTGTTGTCTTGTTGTCTTGTTGTCTTCTCGTCCTGCATGGAATGGGATTATGGCTTGGAGGAAAACTTCGACACTTCGACTTCGGGCGAGGGCCTGTTCATTTGCAATGAAGGTAACTTCCAGTATGGAAATGCAACTTTATCTTATTATAATCCTGAGACGAAAGTCGTGGAGAATGAAGTCTTCTATCGTGCCAATGCGATGAAACTTGGCGATGTGGCGCAGTCGATGATTATACGAGACGGCATCGGTTGGGTTGTCGTTAATAATTCTCATGTGATTTTTGCAATAGACGTCAATACCTTTAAGGAAGTGGGACGTATCACCAATTTCACTTCTCCGAGATATATGCATTTCATCTCTGACGAAAAGGCTTACGTCACGCAGATTTGGGATAACCGTATCTTCATTGTGAATCCCCAACGTTACGAGATTACCGGATATATCGACATTCCTAATATGACGATGGAGAGCGGCTCAACCGAGCAGATGGTTCAATATGGAAAATATGTCTATGTCAACTGCTGGTCGTATCAGAATAGGATTATAAAAATCGATACTGAGACTGACGAAGTTATCGATGAATTGACGGTCGGTATCCAGCCTACATCTTTGGTGATGGATTGTAACAATAAGTTATGGACTGTTACCGACGGCGGTTATGAAGGTTCGCCATACGGTCATGAGGCTCCGTCCTTATATCGTATCGATGCTGAGACTTTTACTATCGAGAAACAGTTTGAGTTTAAGTTCGGGGATGCGCCTTCTGAGGTGCAGCTCAACGGAACGAAAGACAAAATCTATTGGATTAACGACGACATCTGGGAGATGGATGTCACGGCTGAGCGTGTGCCGGTAAGACCGTTTTTGAAATATAACGAGACGATATATTACGGCTTGACGGTGTGTCCTCGCACTGGTGATGTCTATGTTGCCGATGCTATCGATTATGTTCAGCAGGGAATGATTTATCGTTATTCAAAAGAAGGAAATTTGTTGGATGAGTTTTATGTAGGAATTATTCCAGGAGCTTTTTGTTGGAAATAAAAATTATGGAAATGAAAAGATTACACCTTATATTATTGTTACTCATTTCGCCTATTTTTGCGATGTCGCAGGATGATGGCATTAAATGGTATTTCGATCTCCCTGAAGTCTCTATTTATGCAGAGCGTCCGATCAAGGAAATAGGAGTGCAGCGGACCAAGATGGACTCTATCGTCTTGAAAGAAAACATAGCTCTTTCTGTCGCAGACATTCTTACTTTTAACTCGTCGATATTTGTGAAGAACTACGGACGCGCCACATTATCGACGGTGTCTTTCCGAGGAACTTCTGCGTCTCATACTCAGGTGTCGTGGAACGGCATGAAGATAAACAGTCCTATGCTCGGAATGACAGACTTCTCTATGATTCCTTCATATTTCATCGACGACGCCACTCTGTTGCATGGAACTTCTTCAGTCAATGAGACAGGCGGCGGTCTCGGCGGTTCTATACAGCTCTCGACAAAACCAGCAAAGGAAGACGGCTTTGGATTGCAATATATTCAAGGCATAGGCTCGTTCAAAACATTCGATGAGTTTTTAAGATTGACATACGGCAACGAACATTGGCAGACTTCGACGCGTGTGGTTTATTCATCTTCTCCTAACGATTTTAAATATCGTAACCATGACAAGAAGGAAAACATATATGACGAGAATATGAATATCATCGGTCAATATTATCCTATTGAAAGAAATAGGAGCGGAGCGTTCAAGGATTTTCATTTCTTACAGGAAGCATATTACGACACAAAGAAAGGTGACAGATTCGGCTTTAATGCTTGGTATATAAATTCAAATCGAGAACTTCCTATGCTCACTGTCGATTATGGCGATGCGACAGATTTTGAAAACCGACAAAGAGAAAATACTTTCCGTTCGGTGATGTCGTGGGACCATATCAGAGAAAACTGGAAGATGGGAGCGAAGGCTGGTTATATTCACACCAAGATGAATTACGATTACAAACGTGACTTAGGCAATGGCGTCATGGCTCACATGATACAGTCACGAAGTAATATCAATACTTTCTACGGACAGATGGAAGGTGAATATTATATAGGTGACAAATGGCTGTTTACTGCTAATGTCGCAGCGCATCAGCATTTTGTTGAAAGTCGCGACAAGAGCATCATACAGCAAGATGGCAATCAGGCGACGGTAGGTTATCGCAAGGCGCGTATAGAAATGACTAATTCTATATCAGCGAAATGGCGTCCTACAGAACGACTTGGAATGTCGGTAGTCATTAGAGAAGAGATGTTTGGCGACGAATGGACCCCAATCATTCCTGCTTTCTTCATCGACGGTGTCATCTCTAAAAAAGGCGATGTGGTGGCAAAGGCTTCTGTCTCGCGTAACTTCCGCTATCCAACGCTCAACGACCTGTACTTCATGCCAGGCGGCAATCCCGACTTGAAGAAAGAGAGCGGCTGGACTTACGATGCTGGATTTTCTTTCGCATTGGGTAGGGAAGGCGTTTATTCGCTGAGCGGCTCTGCCAACTGGTTCGAGTCTTTTATTAACGATTGGATTATATGGTTGCCTACGACGAAAGGATTTTTCTCGCCAGATAATATCAAAGACGTTCATGCTTACGGCATAGAGACAAAAGGCGATTTGGAAGTAATATTGTCTAAAGACTGGAAACTTAGTCTCAACGGAACATTGTCGTGGACACCATCAATCAACGAAGGCGAGCCTCGTTCTCCTGCAGACCAATCAGTAGGAAAACAACTGCCATACGTCCCGGAATATTCATCGACAGTGACAGGACGATTGTCGTGGAAAAGCTGGTCGTTTCTTTATAAATGGTGTTATTATTCAGAGAGATTTACAATGTCGTCGAACGACATCACGCTGACAGGAAAACTGCCTGAATATTTCATGAGCAATATCGCTTTGGAAAAGACGATTTCGTGTAAATGGGCTGATTTCTCCATTAAAGGAGCTGTTAACAATCTCTTCAATGAAGAATATCTCTCCGTCTTGTCGCGACCTATGCCCGGAATCAACTTCGAGATATTTTTAGGAATCACACCGAAATTTAATTAGGAATTAGGATTGTGTAAGTGAGGATGTGTTGTGATAAAAATATAAAAAATAAATAATAAAATAATGAAAATAAAAACGATTGTTGTTGGCCTTATGTTTATTGTTTTGTCGATGGTGTCTGAAGGACTGAAGGCGCAGAACGATATGTATTTCAACTATGAAACGAAACCTGAACGGAGAATTCATAGTAATGATGAAAGCTGTGTTTTCGTATTCAATTTGTTCGACGAGAGTATCGGCAATGTCTTTAGATTTAATAACTTTGGCAATGGACTTGACTACGACGTGTTATACTTTACTGACTTTGACAATGAAGCAGAAAACGCTCCTTTGGACAGCGGATTGTTATTTTTGTGCGCAGCGGGATTGATGTATTGGTGGTATAAAAAGTCTATAAAGTTAGGGATAAAGGAGTTTTTAAATTGACAATTTTAGGTTCAAAGTGTTTAATATAAATATAAAGTTAATAACCCAAGTCATGGCTTAAATAAAAAACTATGAAGAAAGCATTATCAATTTTAATGGCATTGATGATATTATTTTTTTCCCAATGCAAAAAACCAATAAATGGCAACGATGGTACAAGTAGAAAAGTGAAGGTGGTTTGCAGCATTCCTATCGGTAATAGAGACAGGTCGGATTTCGGTAATTTGTTGGAAAATAGTTCTGTGAAATGGAGCAAGGGAACGGAGATAGTGTATCTTGCTGTTCCCAATGAAAATCCTCAGATTATAAAGTGTACAGCATCCTCTGAATCGGTGGTCAATGAACTTACCTTTGTAGGCGAGGTTGATGCGGATCTTTTGGAAGAAGGCAAAGAATATGATATTTGGTATTTCGGAAACTCACATCAATTGGATATGCCGAATTATAGTGTGAATGGTACAACAAGTATAGAAGGCAGTGTGGCGACTCAGACTGGCAGCATAGATGACTTGGGTTATTGTCATATTGCCAAGACAATAGTCACAGCGGTAGTCGAGGAGGATTTGATAAGACTGCCTTTGAGAGGCATGATGAAAAGCCAGATAGCTATAGCATATTTGGATTTGGATGGCGTTACAAAACTGAGCGGCAGCGCAATAAAAGGCACAGAATATAAACTTAAATATAATGAGAACACAAACGAATTTGATTTTATTGTTGCAGATAATGCTTCTGCTGCTATTGAGGTGACAGATGGAACAGCGAATTCATTTGTTGTGTTGTTGCCAAATGAAAGCGACAACATTATGCTGAAGAGCAGCAAAGGAGGTCATGAATTTGAGAAAGGGATAAAGGGTAACAAATTTTATTATAGAAATATATCTGATACTGAGAAAGGTCCATTGAGTTGGAATGAGATAGAAGAAGAAAATACAATAAACGGTCACGAATACGTTGACTTAGGACTGTCAAGCGGTTTGTTATGGGCGACGTGTAATGTTGGAGCGGAAACTCCTGAAGAATCTGGTAACTATTACGCTTGGGGTGAGACGATGACAAAAGATACATATACACAAGCAAATAGCATAACATATAGTAAAATAATGAACGACATCTCTGGCAATATTCAATACGATGTTGCTACGGCGAACTGGGGCGGCGAATGGCGGATGCCTACAAACGACGAGTTGAACGAACTGAAAAATAACTGCACATGGACGTGGATGACAAATAACGGCGTTAATGGATATAAAGTCGAATCGAAGACAAACGACAACTATATATTCTTGCCAGCCGCAGGTTATCGTAATGGAGCATCGTATTCCGGTGCTGGTGACACTGGTTATTATTGGAGTTCTTCAACAGTGTCACAGATTAGCACCTCTTATTGCTTTAGTTTCAATAATAAAAATAACAGTGTTACAGCTATGCATCGCTTTTGTGGCTTGCTGGTTCGTCCTGTATATGGAGGTGCTTTTGATGGTACTGCAGCGCAATATGCGTATGTTGAAACAGGAGAAGTAACTGAGATAACATGCAACTCTGCAGTATGTAGCGGTAATGTAACGACAGACAACGGTTATACTATTACGGCAAGAGGAGTATGCTGGAGCACGACTAAAAATCCGACGGTGGATAAAGATAGTAAAACGACAGATGGCGCTGATGTCGGAAGCTTTACATCTAATATAACAGACCTTCTTCCTAATACAAAATATTATGTCAGAGCATACGTAACCAATGAGGCTGGTACAACATATGGTGGACAGAAGAGCTTTACAACAATTCGCGAATATGTTGACCTTGGATTAAGCGTAAAATGGGCAACGTGTAATATTGGAGCGGAAACTCCATACGAATATGGCGGTTATTATGCGTGGGGTGAGATAACGACAAAAACAGAATATCCAGATTCAGGCGCTTCTACATCAGGAATACAATTGAACGAGTTTTCTGGTAATGCTCAATACGATGCGGCTACATCCAACTGGGGTGCTGACTGGAGAATGCCTACTGTGGTAGAATTGGAAGAGTTGAAAGACAACTGTACATGGACGAAGACAACGATGAACGGTGTTGCCGGATATAAGGTCACGTCAAAGATAAATAATAATTACATATTTCTTCCGGCCGCAGGTTATTATGTTGACTCATCGCTATACGAAGAGGGAACCTATGGCGGATATTGGAGTTCTACAGATACTGGGACATATCCGTTCAATGCTAACTATCTATACTTCAATGAGGTCAAATTAGTTATGAACACTTACTCACGAGGTCGCGGCAGGAGTGTACGTGCTGTTATAGAATAAGATAAATGCTAATCGAACACGAGACGTCATTTCTATGGCGTCTCTTTTTGTTAGCGTATTTTGAACTCCCCAAAAATATGTTTTTCAAACGAAAAAAACGTTAACTTTGTAGTCTGGGTTAGCGTTTTTATTAATAGTAGCGTTTGCGTTAGGGATTGGAGCGGCATCCTTTGCGAGCGAAGTGATAACGAAGCGAGCAAAGATATAGCGGAAAGCCCGACGGCAGAGCCGGAACGCCCAAATCAATTGACAATTAACAATTAAGATGGTAAAAGCTAAGGGCTAATGACTAAGGATATTGGATTCGGAGAATTTTAAACTTTGCGATACTTTGCGCCTTTGCGAGAAATTTTCAATTCTTCTTCCTAAGAAACGCTATCAAGGCATACGCCATCGGGGTCCCGAATAGAGCTTCGATGGCTATTTTTATGATGTATTGCGATACTATCATCAATAATATGTCGCGGGTGGTTAAAGAACCGGCGAAGGCGATAAGTACGAATGGCACGGTGTCGAAGATATATCCGACGATGGAACTTCCTATCGTGCGGAACCACAGATGTCTGCCGTTGGTGAATTTCTTCATCTTATCCATAATCCAGGCATTGGAGAGCTCTCCTAAAAGAAATCCTGTGAGAGAGGCAAAGACGATGCGAGGCACATAACTGTAAATGGTGTTGTACGCATTCGATGTGACGTCAAGATAATCAGGTGATGGCAGCCAAACTCCAATCTGCGTGCAAACCACGACAAACACATTGCACAGAAAGGCAAGAATGATAGTCTTTCTCGCTGTGCGGTATCCCCATATTTCAGTCAGGACGTCGCCTAACATATAGGCTAATGGGAATGTGATAGTTCCCGCGTCGAAATAAAATAATCCGAAAACTCCAATGACTTTGACAGCCATTATGTTGGAGACGATGTAACAAACAGTGAAAAACACTGCGATGATTGTATAAGAGTCGCTCTTATCAAATCGGTTTTTTAAAGGGTTTTCCGAGACCTTGTTCATATTTTTAAATTTATTGTCTAATGTCTAATGTCAAAAGACTTTGTTAATTGTCAATTTTCAGTTTTAAGTTTCAAAGTTTGGCCACACGAAGTGTGAGTTTATAGATTCTCCACCATCTACGATGATGCTTTGTCCAGTGCAGAATTTGTTTGTCACCGTCAGGAAATATGCCCATTGAGCAATTTCCATTGATGTCGCCCATCGTTTGAGTGGCGTCTGCTGCATAATCTCGTCCCACATTTTTTCATCGTTGACAACGCAGTCGTTGAGCGGTGTCAGCACTCCGCCTGGGTCGAGGCTGTTGCATGTCGCGCCGAATGCCGCCACGCGCAGAGCCACGTTTTTTGTATATGCAATCACGCCGCCTTTGCTGGCGCAATATTCAGGGAATTCAGAGCCTGTGTGTCCGCTCGCAGAACCTATATTCAAGATGGAACGAATGTGTTTTTGTATTCCGTATCTTTCTGTCACCTTAATCAACGCCTTTAGGTTGATGTCGATGTCGTTTTCATTCTGTGTGCCGGCGTTGTTTATGAGAATTTCAACGTCGTCTATTTCAGGAAGATATTCATAATCGCTAATGTCGCATTGATGATGTGAATACATGCTGTGGAATATCGACGGCTCTTGTCGGTCTATTCCTATGACCTTATGACCCATCTCAAGGAAATGTTCAGCGATGGCTTTTCCAATGCCTTGCGATGTTCCGGTAATCAGCACTTTAATATTTTGATTCATAATTATAAACCTTGCGGTGACAAAAAAACGATGTGCAAAGATATGAAATTTTCAATTAGGGTAGAGGTTGGTGTATTGTAAGACATAAGATTTTTTTGGGTCCATTATAACATTGTCGTGATATTTTCGTTATTCTTCAAAATGAATATTAATAAAAACAACGTTAAATAAATAATCTTTACTTTTTATAGAAAAAATATTGTATTTTTGTTAATCAGAAAAAACGACTATGGTGAAGACAAGTATTCTTTGGGCTGATGATGAGATAGAACTTCTCAGGCCTCACATTTTATTCTTGGAAAAGAAAGGTTATGAAGTAGTTACGACCAACAATGGAAGCGAAGCCTTGGATTTGGTTCGCGAACGTCATTTCGATATAGTTTTTTTGGATGAGCAGATGCCTGGTATTTCCGGCGTTGAGACTCTTGAAAGAATCAAGATAGAATATCCAAATCTTCCTATCGTGATGATTACCAAGAGTGAAGAAGAAAGTATTATGGAAGACGCAATTGGAAGTAACATCGCCGATTATCTTATAAAACCTGTCAATCCAAATCAGATACTTCTTTCTTTGAAGAGAAACCTTGAAAAGAAACAGCTCGTTGATGAAAAATCGACATCCAAATATCAGCAAGAATTTCGTAAGATAGGTATGGAATTGAACAGCAATCTTGATTACAACGAATGGATTGATGTTTATAAAAACCTTACACGCTGGGAATTGGAGCTTCAAAAATCAAATGATGAAGGTATCAAGGAAGTTTTGTCTATGCAAAGAAAAGAAGCTGACAGTCTTTTCTGCCGTTATGTCGAAAAAAAATATATCGATTGGATACAGCCAAACAGCGACGACAAACCGACGCTCTCGCACACTTTGATTCGCGATAAGGTGATTCCTCGCCTTGATGAGAGTGACAAGCCATTGTTTTTCATTTTGATAGATAATCTTCGTTATGACCAGTGGAAGTCTATTCAAATGCTTCTTGAGCCTTATTTCAGGGTAGAAAACGATGATATATATTATAGTATTCTTCCAACAACAACGCAATACGCACGCAACTCCTTGTTTGCAGGTTTGATGCCTCTCGAGATTCGTCGTCGTTATCCTAAATATTGGGTCGATGAGGACGATGAAGGTACTAAGAATCAATACGAAGCTGAGCTGCTCGGAGAACAGCTGCGTCGTTTTGGAAAGAATATAAAATATTCGTATAACAAAGTCCTCAATCTTGCAGCAGGAAAGAAACTCGCTGAGCAGATGTCGAATCTCATGCAGAATAAACTCAACGTGATAGTGTATAACTTCGTGGATATGCTTTCGCACGCACGTACTGAGATGGAGATTATCAGGGAATTGGCGTCGGATGAAGAGGCTTATCGCTCTTTGATGTTTTCTTGGTTTGAACACTCATCCTTGTTTGATATAATGAAATTCATATCGCAAAAGTCATGTAATGTTATTGTAACTACTGACCACGGTTCTGTTTGGGTGAAGAATCCAGTCAAGGTTTTAGGCGACAGAGAGGTTAATACAAACCTTCGTTATAAATATGGAAAGAGCTTGAAATATAATGCAAAAGAAGTGTTCGAAGTGCGTGATCCGGAGAAGATTTTCTTACCTAAGATGAATATAAGTACATCATACGTTTTTACTCGTTCCAACGACTTCTTCGCATATCCGAATAATTTTAATTATTACGTTAACTATTATAAAAACACATTCCAACATGGCGGTATCTCTATGAATGAGATGCTGATACCTGTGGCTTATTTGACAAGTAAATAAATTTTAACAATGCAAGATATAACATTTGAAATAAACAATATTGAAGAGTTGTCAAAAGTATCTGATTTGCTTTTAGAATGGCGTGACAAATCAAATATCATTGCTTTTTACGGAGCGATGGGAGCAGGGAAGACTACTCTTGTGAAAAACTTATGTCAAAAACTCGGCGTTAACGATGAGGTTAACAGTCCGACTTTTGCTTTGGTTAATGAATATCAGACAGAGACATTCGATTCTATCTTCCATTTCGATTTCTATAGGATAAAAAGTCTTGAAGAGGTTTTCGATATAGGTTACGAAGACTATTTCTACGGAGGAAGCCTCTGTCTTTTAGAATGGCCCGAACTCATAGATCCTCTTATGCCTGAGCATTTTATAAAGGTGGAAATAACTCATGGAGATACAGATACGAACAGGAAGATAAGATGTTCGTTAGTGTAAATGTTAAAAAATATTATTGAAAAATATAGGCTGCTTATACTTTTAGGCAGCTTTTTTATTGATATATTTATTTTAAAAAGAAGAAATCTTGATTTTTAATATAAAATGATTAAATTTGTAGATTGATTTTATAAGTTTAAAATGTGATTTTTTGACATTCTAAGTGTTTGATTATGTGGGTGAAACTTTAGTGAATGTTGATTGGTAAAAGAATGTTGAAAGTAATTTTGTGTAATTTAAAATTTGAATTATGAAAAAGATAGTTTTTGTAGGAAGTGGTGCTATTTCAACGGCTATAGGTAATGTTTTAGCAAGAAAAGCCGTTTATGACGTCACATTGCTTTCTATTGAGCAGGAAGTCGTTGAATCAATAAACAATGACAGAGTAAATATAGCATATTTCCCAAATGTTAAATTATCAAGAAATATTAAGGCTACAACAGATATAGAAATTTTGAAGGATGCTGAAATAATTTTTATGGGTATTCCATCCACAGCTGTCGTTGGTTATCTTGCTAATAATAAGCCATATATAAATCCAAAAGCTGTAATCGTAAACCTCGCAAAAGGTTTTGGAAAGGATGATAGACTCATTCCAGAATGCTTGGCTGAATTTATGCCGAATCCGATTCTTACGATGAAAGGTCCTTCTTTCGCTCGCGAGATAATAAATCGTCAAGAAACAGGCTTCACGCTCGCATCTCAAAGCAGCGATTATTTCAATGAAGTGGCAGAACTCTTCGAAAATACAAATATTCACTTCGACTTCTCTAACGATATGCTCGGCGTCGAAATAGCAAGTATCTTAAAGAATATCTACGCTATCGTAATTGGAATGCTCGACGCTAACTACGATTCTCCAAATCTCAGATCTCTTGTCATTACAAAGTCTATCAATGAGATGCGTAAGCTGATGCTCTCTTTTGGAGGTCAGGAAATAACGATGTTCAACTACTGCGGCTTCGGCGATTTTTCACTCACAGCTCTCAACGATATGAGCCGCAACAGAACTCTCGGACTTCTCATCGGCAAAGGTTTCTTCAACAGCGGTATCTCTGAAAAAGTGGTCCTCGAAGGTCGTATAGCAACGGATGTATTCTATCAAAAAGTCGAAGAAAGTCATATAGATATAAGCGCATTCCCAATAATGTCAGAATTATACCACGTATTCAACGACAATGACTACCCAACAAAGAAATTCGTTAAAAATATCTTGAATAAAATCAAATAAACTTTAGATGGGAATCGTCGTACGTCAGAGTATTAAAGGCTCGATAATGAATTATTTAGGTGTGTTGGTGGGTTTCATCACCACCTTTTTCATTGTCACCAAATATCTCACCACGGAGGAGGTGGGCCTGACTCGAGTCCTCGTCGATGCCTCTATTCTTTTGTCGAGTCTCGCTCAGCTCGGAACAACCACCTCGGCAATGCGTTATTACCCGTATTTTAAAGATGAAAAAGAACGCGATCACGGATTCTTCGGGTGGTCGGTGATAATACCATTAGTAGGATTTATAATATTTGCCATTCTCTTTTTCGTCTTTAAACAGACAATAGTAAATTATTTCTCCCAAAACTCGGAACTCTTCGTAGATTATATCTATTTTGTAATCCCGATGGCTTTCTTTATGACGTATCTGCTTGTCTTTGAGACAAATTCAAATCTTCTGATGCGAATCGTTGTCCCTAAATTCATACGTGAAGTGGGAATACGTCTCATGACATTGGTGGTTTATCTTCTTTATGCTTTCGACTTCATAAACCTCGACGGAATGGTGATAAGCCTCTGTCTTACATACGGTATCGCAACGGTATTGAATATCATATATCTTTTTTCTCTTAAAAAAATATCGTTTAAGATACAGCCGGCTTATGTGTCGAAATGGTTGCGTAAAGACTTTATTTTCTATACTTTTTTCTTAATAGCAACATCTCTTGCAGGAAATCTTATTCCGGTTTTAAACACATTCTTCGTTTCAGGAAAACTTGGTCTCGCTGTAGCAGGCATCAACACTATTGCGGTTTATATCGCAAGTATGGTGGAGATTCCTTATCGTTCTCTTGCCGCTATTTCGCGTCCTCAAATCTCGCAAGGTATGAAGGATAATAATATGTTAGAAGTCAATAGCTTGACAAAAAACGTTTCTTTGCATCAATTCTTGGCTTCAACATTCATCTTTTTCTTAATATGGATTAACATAGATTTGATTTATAATGTTATCCCAAACGGCAACGTTTATGACGAAGCTAAATTAGTTGTGCTGATACTTTCAATTGTTAAAATCATTAACACTTCGCTTAATGTAGGAGCTACAATTTTGAGTTATTCAAAATATTATTATTACTCCCTTTTATTCACAGTGATTTTAACAATTACAGCGATTTATATGAATATCAAGCTTATACCGTTATTGGGAATGGAAGGAGCAGCATTAGCATCATTGATTTCATATATAGTATATTACATTTTCCTTTTAACATTTGTCAGTTGGAAAATAAAAGTTTCGCCATTATCAATGAGGGAATTATATACTTTGTTAATTATTCTTTCTTTATTTGCGATAGATTGGTTGTTGCAAACTTATATTTCTAAATATATTATTACAGTATTTAATGTTGAATTGATAGGAATAATTTTGGATTCTGTTGTAAGGACATCGTTTCTTTCAATAATAGGAATCGTAATTATATATAAGTCAAAGATTTCAAAACAAGTAAATGATATTATTGATAAATTGTTATCAATGTTAAAATTAATATAGAAACAATATGAAAGTTATAATAGTAGGACCAGCACATCCTTATAGAGGCGGTATTGCAGCTTTCACCGACAGATTGGCGACAGAATTCGTTGCCGAAGACGTTGATGTTGAGCTATATACATTTACCTTGCAATATCCGGCCTTTCTCTTTCCCGGGAAGACTCAATATTCTGACGGACCTGCTCCGGAAAATATTAAGATATTCCGTAAGATTAACTCCATCAATCCTTTAACATGGAGTAGGACTGCAAAAGAAATACGTGAAAAGAAACCTGATATTGTTTTGTTCGCATATTGGATGTCGTTTTTTGCACCTTGTTATTCAAGAATGGCAAAGATAATATCTAAAAATAAAATATCACGTTGTATTGGGTTGGTTCACAATATGTTGCCACACGAGAAATCGATTCTTGATATATTGTTCTCTCCTCGTTTCGTGAAATCGATGGACGCTTTTGTGGCTCTTTCAAAATCTGTTTTGGAAGATATTTCAAAGTTAGATAAAAAATCAAAACCAAAACAATTCTCACCTCATCCATTATATGACCATTACGGTGATAGAGAAGATAGAGCGTTGGCATTGAGTAGTTTATATCTTGATGACAGATATAACTATCTTCTTTTCTTCGGTTTGATTCGTGAGTATAAAGGCCTCGATTTGCTTCTTAAAGCGATGGGAGACAAGCGTATTGATAATTATCCTGTCAAACTTATCGTTGCAGGTGAGTTTTATGAGAAGAAAGAACCTTATTTGCAATTGATTGATAATTATGAGATTAACGATAAGGTTATCATTTGCGATAAATATATTCCTGACGAAGAAGTGAAAAATTTCTTCAATCTCGCAGATATGGTCGTGCAGCCATACAGATCAGCGACGCAAAGTGGTGTTACTCAGGTGGCTTATCATTTTGAGAAACCGATGCTTGTTACAGATGTTGGCGGTTTGCGTGAAATTGTCCCTGATGGAAAAGTGGGTTATGTCGTTGATCCGCAGCCTGTTAAAATCGCTGATGCAATATGTGATTTCTATGATAATAACAGAAAAGAGACTTTTGAAGATAACATCATAGAAGAAAAGAAAAAATACGAATGGTCGAAAATGACAGCAACGATAAAGAAGTTGTATAACGACACATTAAAAAATAAATAATTATGATGAAGAAGCTGATTTCTCTTTTGACAAAAATATTTCCACGACAAATCTTAATAAAATTTAGCTATTTATTTAGCATTTTGATAAGACCGTTCTATTGGGGAGACAAAGTGGAATGTCCGGTTTGCGGCAAGCATTTTCGTAAGTTCTTGCCTTACGGCTACGGTGAAGCGATGGATAATCGCTTGTGTCCTAACTGTTTGTCATTAGAACGACATCGACTTTTGTGGTTGTATTTGAAAGAGAAGACGGGCTTTTTCACTGATGAATTAAAAGTGTTGCACTTTGCTCCTGAGCAGCCTTTCTTAAAGAAATTTAAAAGTCTGAAAAATCTTGACTATACTACAGCAGACCTTGATTCTCCAATAGCTGACTTACATCTTGATGTCACCAAAATAGATTTGCCAGATAACACTTACGATGTGGTTATATGTAATCACGTTTTGGAACATGTTGACAATGTTGATAATGCATTTTCGGAAATAAAAAGAATCTTAAAACCAGGAGGCTGGGCAATCTTGATGGTTCCTATAAATCCTAATGTCGATACTTTTGAAGATCCTTCAATCACAGACCCTAATGAACGACAACGTCTTTTCGGTCAGTACGACCATGTACGTCAGTTCGGTCGTGATTATGCTGAAGTCTTGGCAAAGGCTGGATTCCAAGTCGATGCCGACAGATTATATTTTGAAATCTCAGAAAATCAGCGCGAAAGAATGCGACTCGCAAGACCAGGAGAAGAACTGGTTTATAGAGTCGTAAAATTATAGAATTAAAAAAGAGACGCATCAATGTGTGTTTATATGCACGAAACATTGGTACGTCTCTATTGTATTAATAAAATTCTGGGTGCATCTCTTTGAATTTCTGTTCGAAGTCCCAGAAGCGTCTGATGCTTTTTTTGCTCCAGTCCAATCTTAATTCGTCTTTTTCCTCTTCGGTGAGATGCCAGTCGATGCTGCTGTTGTGCAGACGTTGAGTCAAGGTGTACATCATCAATGCTGCTGAAACACTGATGTTATAACTCTCAGTAAAACCGAACATAGGGATCTTGACGTACATATCAGCATTTTCCAAAGCATATTGGCTGAGACCAGTTTTTTCTGTACCAAAAACAATAGCCACAGGTTCGTCTAAAGGCAACTCTTCAGGTGTGAAGTCGTTTTGGTGAGGACATGTTGCCACAATTTTGTAGCCTTTCTTATGCAGATTGTCGAAAGCCTCGGGAGTGTTAAATTCGTTTTCGTTATATTTTTTCAAGTCGAGCCATTTGATGCTGCCGACCACGATGTCGGGATTTACGTTATAAACCCAGCGGTTCTCGATGACGTGAATATCTTGAATACCGTTGATGTCGCAGCTTCTCAAAACGGCGCTCGCATTATGCGATTGATAAATATCTTCAAGAACAACAGTGACGTGACGAGTTCTGTAGTTCAGTACTTCCTCGAAGCGTTTCTGTCTTTCTTCTGTAGTATATTGCTTTAAGAAATTGTATAACTCTCTATCTTTCGGTGACATATCTGTTTTAATTTGTGAAAAAACTTATTGGCAAAGATAAGAAAAAAAGTCAACGAAACAGTAAAATTTGTATTATTACCTAAAACTAAAACCTCAGAATCTCAAAACTTTCTGATGTTCTGAGATTCTGAGGTTCTATAAAAAAAACTTGTAGTTTTATAGTCTTGTTGTCTTTTAGTCTTTTATTTATACATCTCATTCCACCATGTGTCGTCGCCTTTGAGGTGTTTGTCCCACCATGCCATGATGGTCTTGTGCCATTTGATGCGTTTTTGGTAGTCTCTGATATGATGGTCTTCGCCTTCAACTTGTACTAATTCACATTCTTTGCCGAGGAGTTTCAATGCTGTGTAGAGTTGGATGCTTTCTCCCACAGGAACGTTTGTGTCAGAGCTTCCGTGTAAGAGTAGGAGAGGAGTGTTGACTTTATCAGCGTTGAACAAGGCGCTCTGTCCAACGTACATCTTCTGGTTGTCCCATGGGAATGTACCTGCTGCTGCGACGGTGTTATAACCCCATCCCCAGTAGCCTTCGCCCCAGTATGACGAGATGGAGCTGATACCTGCGTGTGAGATGGCAGCTGCGAAAATGTCGGTGCGTGTTGTCAATAACTCAGTCATGAAGCCACCGTATGAAGCACCCATACAACCGACATGCTCTCCGTCAACGAAGTCGTGGTTTTTGATGAAGTTCTTGGTAGCGTCTATAATTTCGTCGGCGACGGTGATGCCCCAGTTGTTTACGTGACGTGCAGCAAACTCCTGACCGTAGCCTGTAGAACCTGAAGGTATTATGATATAAACGACATATCCGTTAGCTGCAAAATAATTCTTTGGATAAAGACCTCTGAGGTGTCTGCCGGTTGGACTTGTGCCGCCGTAATAATAGACAATCATTGGGTATTTTTTGCTGCTGTCGAAGTCGGCTGGGAGATAATAGAAACCATCAACTATGTTGCCGGCTTTTGTCTTGAAAGTGTAGTCGTGATATTCTCCGAATTGTAAGTCCTTGAACAATTCTTCTTCTGGGTTGCTGCTTGAAACGATTTCGTTGTTTTCCACATTGACTACGAATCCTCTCTCAGGCGATTGTATGCCGCTGCCGTAATAAGCGATGAGCGGACTGTTTTGTGCTTTGCTTATGCTGAATACGTTGTCGAGTTCTGTCTCTATTTCTTCAAAGACACCTTTATTAATATCATAAACGTAGATGTTGTTAAAAGATTTCTCTTCAACTTTTAAATATATTTTGTTGTCGTGATTGCACCAAATGACTTGTTCGATGTTAGGGTCGAAGTCTTTGCTGATGCAGTTGGCTTTTTTAGTTTCAATATCGAAGATGTATGCTTCATGGTCGTAGTCGTTGGCAATCATTTTTTTAGGAAGATTTCTACCTGCACCGTCAAACAAAGCAGCAGAGCCTGTGACTAACAATTGTTTTCCGTCAGGTGAATAAATTGCTGAGCCGCCGAAATAATCGGTCCATAATGTGTCGATGCTGAAATCTTTGAGATTGATTTCCATTGTTATTTGTTTAGAATAAGGACGTGTTGTATAATCTCTAACAGATTGGCTTACGATGATTTTGCTTCCGTCGTTATTGATGTCGTGCAAAGAAGTGCTTAGTTCGCCTGTAGTGAGTTGTGAATGTAAACCGGTTTTGATGTCATAATGATAGAGGTCGGTTTGATTGCGCCACCAAGGCCAGCGGTCTTCCATGCCGTCGAGGCGATGTACGCCGTCTTTGCTTTTCTCACCTTTTATATTAATACCGTAGATGATGAAGCTGCCGTCATTGGAAATTGTGTAAGAGTTCATGTCTTTGGAAGCTTCCATCAAAAGAGTGACTTCGCCGTTTTCGAGGTTTTGCATGTAAACCTGTGACTTGCCGTTGTCGTTTTTCTTGAAATAGACAGCCTCTTCGCTTGGATGGAAATAAACGCCACCTATATTATTAAATTTGGTGTTGATTATAGTGTTGTTGCTTCTTAAATCGATGATTTCAGACCAGGAATAAGAGCTTCCTTTTGGAGCGAAAGTCTCTCTGTAAGAATATTTGACGTAATTTCCGCAAGGTGATATTGATGCTCCGGCGAGACGGATGCCGTTCATGACAGTGTATAAATCCATATTTTTTGTTGGGTCGGTACTCCAAATCAAGCCGTCAGTATTTTTGCCTGTAAACTCAAATTTGAAGTCCCAATCGCAGTTGCTGTTGTTCTTGTTTAATGACTTGACGATAATGTCGTGCTTGCCAATTTCAAGTTTCAAGCTTTTCTCTTTTGTGTTGTTTTCTTTGCAGAAATCTTTGCTTGACAAAACTTTCTCGCCGTCGAGGAATAAGTCGAAAGCTGATGTTGAAGTGGCTTTTAACTTGACTTCTTGATATTCTGTGTTTTCTAAATAACCTGCAAGTATGGTATAAGAATATTGTTCGTTTTCACTTTTTGCATAAATAATATTAAGGTCACCTTCTTCATTAGTCGAACTCTCAATCCAAGTAGGAGAATTAGGAGTGTCGTAGATTTTTCTTTCTATGGCAGCTCTTTGAGCATCTGGCATCTGTATCAATTCCAAGAAATCTGTCGCATTAAATTTCTTACCAGCTACATTTGCGCCATTGTTAAACATAGGGACATTGAGATTTTGTGTCTCCATCAGGAGATAACGATCTGCTTGTTTGTAAGTTGCTTCTTCTGAATTTTGTGCTTTAATTTCAGAAAATGAAAAGATTAACATTAAAAATGTTAGGGTAAATAATGCTTTTTTCATATAAATTTGATTAAAAAAATAATTGAGCAAATATATTTAAATTTTTTGTTGTTTTTTCAGATAAAAAAACTAAATTTGCACTCCGAAAAAATATATTAGATATGGCAAAACAAATTGTAAAGAATGAAGGTGATGAACGCCTCGAATCTATTGAAACAACTTTAACAAACACAGAACTTTTTATAGAAAAGAATCAAAAAACTATCACAATAGTGCTCGCAGCATTGATAGTTGTAGTTCTCGCTGTTTTTGGTGTTAAGAAGTATTATTTCGAACCACGTGAAAAGAATGCTCAAGAAGCAATCTACCATGCTGAGCAGTATTTTGAAAACGATAATTTCACTACAGCTCTCAACGGCGATGGTAATTATCTCGGTTTTGTTGATGTTATCAACGAATTTGGCGGAACAAAAACAGCTAATTTAGCAAAATATTACGCAGGTATTTGCTACCTCAACGCAGGCGATTTCAACAACGCTATCAATTATCTTAAAGAATATAAAGGTAAAGATGTTATAGTTTCATCATTGGCAGCTGGCGCAATGGGCGACGCTTATATGGAACTCGATAAAGTTGCAGAAGCAGCAGCAGCTTACGAAAAAGCAGCAGCTGATAAAAACAGCTTCACATCTCCTTTCTACTTGCTCAGAGCTGGTATGGCTTACGAAATGGCTGGCAACTACCAAAAAGCTATCGATACTTACAAACGTATCAAAGCTGAATATCCTAACAGCAACGAAGCTTTCAGCATCGAAAAATATATCGCTAAAGCTCAAGCAGAAATGAAATAAGTTTATAAAAATTATGAAATATACACCCGATTCGAAAGAGTCGGGTGTTTTTTTTAAACCGTAGTCATGGAACAAACTGCAAATAAAGAATTGAAACCTAAACTGTTTACTGGCAACTATCTCAAAGTGTGGATTGCCAACTTTATGATGTATTTCTCTTTCTATTTCGTGACACCTTTGCTGCCTCTTTATCTCCGAGATGTGTATCATGCCGACAAGGCTATGATTGGTTTAGTGTTGAGCGGATACAGCATTGCAGCTCTCGCTATACGTTTTTTCAGCGGATACATCGTCGATAGGTTTTCTAGAAAGAAAGTGCTTCTTATCGGATACGCCTCTTTCGCTCTTTTCTTCTTAGGCTATTATATCACAGGCTCCATAATTTTATTTGCCGTTATTAGAACATTACATGGCGCACCTTTTGGCCTTACTTCTGTGTCGAGCAATACCGTCGCTATCGATGTGCTGCCGTCTCAAAGAAGAGGAGAGGGTATTGGTTATTGGGGACTTAGCAACAATTTCGCAATGGCGATAGGTCCTTCCTTGAGCCTCATGCTTTACAGCCATTTCAATAATTATAATCTTTTGTTTACGGTGTCTTTAATAGTCGCTTTGCTTGGACTTTTTATCAATACATTCATCGATTGCAAATATCGTCCGCCTATTATGGAAAAGAAAAAGATGTCGTTAGACAGATTTCTTTTGATAGAAGGTTGGAGCCAGGGAATTTGCATAGCTTTTGTCGCAATGTCGTATGGAATTCTTTCTACATATATAGCAATTTATAGTCAGGATGTGATGAATATCACGACAGGAACGGGAACGTTCTTCATGCTTTTCTCGTTTGGATTGATATTATCGAGATTCGTTGGCGTGAAAGCCTTGAGCAGAGGTTATGCTGTGAGAAACGCTACTTACGGAGTTATTGTTGTCGCTGTCGGATATATGATGTTCGCTTTTTGGCAGAATTTATACGGATATTATATCTCGGCAGTCGTGATCGGCTTCGGTCAAGCAAGCATGTATCCTGCTGTACAGACAATGTTCTTAAATATGACAACCAACGACAAGAGAGGAACAGCAAATGCTACAATATTGACAAGCTGGGACTTGGGTGTCGGACTTGGAATCATTTTCGGAGGTTATGTGGCAGAACATCTCGGTGGTTACAACTCGGCATTCTTGATGTCGGCAATAGTAAGTACACTCTCTGTCATATTTTTCCTTTCATACGCAAAGAAAGATTATTTGGATAAGGAATTGAGCAACTCCTAACTAAAAATTGTAGTCTTGTTGACTTGTAGTCTTTTTTCTTATTTTTGCAAAAAAATAAGAAAAATAATGAAGATAGTATATTTTGGTACGCCGGAAATTGCGTCGTCACAGTTGGAGGCGATAATCGCTGCTGGTTATGAAGTGGCTGCTGTTGTCACAGTTCCTGACAAACCTGCTGGAAGAGGTAAGAAAATACAAAGTTCTCATGTTAAAGAGACAGCTTTGAAATATAATTTGCCTGTCATGCAGCCTGTGAGTCTCAAATCTCCAGAATTCATAAAAGAATTATCATCTTACAATGCTGATCTGTTTGTTGTCGTGGCATTCAGAATGTTGCCTGAAGTGGTGTGGAGCATGCCTCCAAAAGGAACCTTCAACCTTCATGCTTCCTTGTTGCCTCAGTACAGAGGCGCGGCTCCTATCAATCATGCCATTATTAACGGAGAGACTGAGACTGGACTTACAACATTCCTTCTCGATAAAGAAATTGACACTGGCGAGATTATCATTCAGGAAAAAGTCACAATAGAGGAAAACGAGACAGCAGGAACTCTCCACGACAAACTGATGCTTCTTGGAAATAAAGTCGTAGTTGAGACAATAAAAATAATAGAGGAGGGCAGAGTGCAATCGCAAAGTCAGGAGATGATTATTGAGAGAGACAATCTTCAGTTAAAACCAGCTCCAAAGATTTTCAAGGAAGATTGCAAAATCGACTGGACTAAAGACGCTAAATCGGTATATGACTTCATCAGAGGTTTGTCGCCATATCCTGCTGCACACACTCAATTCGTTTCGGATGAAGGTGAAATCTTGGATTTGAAAATATATGAAGTCGCCATAGAAAAAAATAATAACACAGAAGAGTTATATAAAGTCATTACCGATGGTAAATCGTATTTGAAAGTAGTATTGAAAGATTATAATATTTTAATAAATATAATACAACAAGCAGGTAAAAAAGCAATGCAAATAGCTGATTTCCTGAGAGGCGCTCGTCTTAATGGAAATTGGAAAATAAATTGATATTATTTTTAAATAATAAAAATCTAATCTCTTTTTGAAGGGATTAGATTTTTTTGTTTTTTGTTGCATAATTGTGCTTTTTTTTGATGAAAAAATATATGCGTACCTGCCTGAATTTTAACAAAATCTCTCTTTTAGCTTCGATTTTAATGTCTTATAAGATAAAAACTTTTCTTTTTTTGCTTAAATAAAAAATAATCTGATTTTCTCTTTTTATTAGTAAATACTCGACTTTTGAGAAATCTGTTAGTTTTGGATTTTATTATTTGATTATATTAATTCAAAAAAATAATTTTTTTATTAAAAAATATTTGTTTTTACGTTAATAATTAGTTAGATTTGTATGCGAAATTATTAAGTTATTGTTATATAGTAACCTATAAAATTGAATTAATATGAACAAGGCAGATTTAGTAAATGTCATCGCACAGAAGGCTGGTATGACAAAAGTTGATGCAAAGAAGGCTCTTGAAGCGTTTATGGAGGCATCTGCAGAAGCATTACACAATGGTGAACGCATCTCTTTGGTTGGATTCGGTACATTTTCAGCAAGTAAGTATCCTGCAAGAAAAGGACGTAACCCTCAAACAGGTCAAGAAATAATGATTCCTGAAAAAACAGTAGTGAAATTTAAAGCAGGTGCTGAACTTGCTAAGAATTTATAATAAGAAAAACTAAAAAGACTGCCTGACTGAAAAGTTGGGCAGTTTTATTTATTGCATTTTAATATGCCATCGTCGTCTCTGATGATGTCGTTATCTATCATAAATCTTATTGTATTGAGAACCTTCTCCTCATGATATTTGTTGAATTTCTTTAAAATACAATATACGTCAGATTCATTTTCCTTCAATTCGTATATGATACTTTCGCTAATGTCTTGATATTCTTTGTTGTTTATAGTCATCTTGTTCTTAGAAGAACAAACGTCGCATTTGTCGCATGTCTTTTTAATGTCCTCCCCGAAATATCTCAATAATTGAACGCTTCTACAGTCTTTATCGTTGTTCACAAAATCAATGACAGATAAAACTCTTTTGACAGCATCGTCTTTTCTGTTTTTATATACTTCATCGGATAAATTGAAATATCTTGTGTCTATTCTTTCTGTGATATATTGAATGGTAGGCTTGTCACTGCGTGGGATATATGAGAGGAAATTCAGCTTGTCGAGTTGGCCGAGTTGACGGATTATTAAATCAATGCGCATTCCTGTCTTTTGAGCTATTTGTTCTTCTCTGATGTTAACAAAGTCGGACAATATGCCAGGAGTGTTTCTTAATAAATATTTTATTATTGCGTCAAATTCCTTGTATTCTATTTGAAAACGATATAAATCTTCTCTATTTGCTTTTATGTGAACCTTTGAAGGAGTGTTCAACGCTTCAGAAGTCATGACAAGACCTTCTCTTTCCATAAGTTTTATGGCATTGAATACTTCTAATAGAGAGAAATTATAGAATTGTGAGAATTCGTTAATGTCGAAGTCGTATCTCTGATTCATGCCTGCTCCAATAGGAACTTGCAAATAATTTCCTAAAGCATCGTATATTGTCTTGATTCTAACTAAATCAGGATATGACGATTGTATGTTTTCTTGTAATTTGTTTACGTCGGTGTCGGCAACTAAAAGGAAGGCTTCTGAAGGCTGGAGGTCACGGCCCGCACGACCTGCTTCTTGGAAATATGCTTCAAGGCTATCGGGCAGGTCGAGGTGTACGACAAGTCGTACGTCTGGTTTGTCGATTCCCATTCCAAAGGCATTGGTAGCAACAATGACTTTTATCTTTCCGTCCATCCAAAGCTGCTGTCTGTAATCGCGTAGCTTGGCATCTAATCCTGCATGGTAGAAAGAGGCACTTATTCCTACAGATTGCAGCCAGTCGGCAATGATTTTGGTCTTTTTGCGACTTCTTACATAAACGATGCCGCTGCCTTTGTCCATCTTCTTGAAAAGACGATACATAAGTCCAAATTTATCAGCTTCATGTATCACGTTGTAAGTTACATTTTTGCGCTCGTAACTTGTTTGAAATACATTGTTCTTTTTAAAACCAAGACGATATTGAATGTCTTCCACGACTTTAGGCGTGGCTGTTGCCGTGAGCGCTAATACTGGCGCATGAGGTATGAATTTTCTTATCTCAGCTATTTTTAGATAAGGAGGCCGGAAGTCGTAGCCCCATTGTGAAATGCAATGCGACTCATCTACAGCGAGCATATTGACCTTCATCTTTTTCAAGGCCTCGATAAATGCGTCTGTCATGAGTCGCTCTGGAGATACATAAAGAAATTTGAGCATGCCGAATGCGGCCTGATTATAAATGATTTCGATTTCGTTATGATGCATTCCTGAGAATATGGCAGCAGCGGCAATGCCTATCTTTTTAAGATGCTGAACTTGGTCTTTCATGAGAGAAATGAGCGGCGTTATCACGATACATATTCCGTCTAATGTCATTGCTGGCACCTGAAAACAAATCGACTTTCCGCCTCCGGTGGGAAGCAACGCCAATGTGTCTTTGCCATCGATGACAGAATCAACGATGTCTTCCTGCATCGGACGGAAAGAAGGATAGCCCCAATATCTTGATAATATGTCTCTCGTCAGTTTGCTCATTTTATATTGTAAGTTTTGCTTATCCTAAAGCCACGTCTAATATCATCATGATGATGAATCCAATCATGAAGCCCCATGTGCCGGTGTGAGGATTTTCGCTAATGTTAGCGTCGGGAATAAGGTCTTCTGCTACGACAAACAGCATTGCTCCGGCAGAGAAGGCGAGGAGCCAAGGCTGCAAAACGATAAGATGTGAGGCTAAGAAAAATCCAACTATAGCGGATATCGGTTCAACCACGCCGCTTCCCATACCAAAGAGGAAGGCTTTTTTGCTGCTGCCTGTCACTTGTCGCATTGGCAAAGAAATGGCAGCTCCTTCTGGAAAGTTCTGGATGCCAATACCAATGGCGAGTCCTAACGCTGAAATGAAAGCTGCACTTTCTCCGCTGACAGATGCTGCTCCAAAGGCAAATCCAACAGCTAATCCTTCTGGAATGTTGTGCAATGTGACTGCAAAAAACAATTTCATCGACTTGGAAAAATGTGAACGCGGCCCTTCTTCTTGGTGCGTGCCGTTGTGCATGTGTGGAACGACTTTGTCTAATAAAGCCAAAAGTAATCCTCCTAAAATGATACTCGTAGCGGCAGGAAACCAGGCATATTTCCCAAATGTAGCTTCTGACATGTCAATAGACGGAATTATCAGTGACCAGATAGAAGCAGCCACCATAATGCCTCCGGCTAATCCTAAAAGCAATGAATTTACCTTCTGTGAAATGTCACTCTTGAAAAAGAAAACTAACGACGAACCTAATGTCGTCATTAAAAATATAATGGCAAATCCTATTATCGTTACTAATGTATTGTTCATTTCTGATTATTTCGCTAAACTGTCAATAACTATGGTTAAATTACTTGCAAATAACTTTACAGCTAATGCTAACAGGATGACTCCGAAAAACTTTCTTAAAATAAAGATGATGTCTTTGCCAAGCCATTTTTCAATTTTGCCAACAAAACGAATGACAATATATGCTAATGTCAAATTTAAAATCAAACCTAACATGATGTTGATCACTGAATAATCTGCTCGTAATGACAATAATGCCGTCAATGCTCCTGGTCCAGCCAACAGCGGAAACGCTACAGGCACAATGGAAACGTTTGAACCTTGGCTGTCATATTTTATAATGTCGAAACCAAGAACCATTTCCAATGCTAAAATAAATATTACGAACGAACCTGCAACGGCGAACGACGCTACGTCAATGCTGAATAATTCCAAAAGTAAATCTCCTGCATAGAAAAACGCAACAAACATTAATAAGGCTATTATACATGCTTGACCGGCCTTGATGTTCTTTTCACTGCTTTTGAGACTTAAAAAGATTGGTATTGAACCTGTTACGTCGATGATGACAAAAAGTACGATGAACGAACTTAATATTTCAACTAAATTGATTTGTGATAAAAATTCCATAATACTATTTTTTATTGTTAATAATCATTTGAAAAACTGTGACTTAATACTATTTACTAATGTATTGAAATCGTTTAACGTCGGAAGAAGTTGTATTGTTTTTACTTTCGTTTCTTTTTTAAATATAAACCATTGGTAAATTATTGTGGCTAAATATGTTAATGAGACAGATATGCCTGCTCCGATAATTCCGTATTTTGGTATCAGGATGAAAATAGAAGGAATAGTCACTAACAATCCAACTAATGAACCGTAAAGGTTATGCTTCGGAAGATTGACTCCGGAAAAGTAGTGACTGAAAATCATATTGGCAGCCATGAAAATCATTCCTGGACTGAGACTTACTAAAACATCTTTGGTCTCTGCAAATTCCTGTGTGAAAATCCATGCATATATCGACTTGGGAATCAGACAGATGATAGTCATACATATTGCCGTCAATATGACTGCAAGTTTCAAAAAAGTTATTGTTAAATCAGCGGCTTTCTTCTTGTCATCCATATTGCTTATGGAGGAGAACTGAACCAAAGCTATGCTGTTGCCTATCAATTTGGTGGCTTCTGAAACTTGTGTTCCTGAAGTATAAACTCCAACTTCTGCAAGGCCGAATGTTTTCTTTATGACAAAATAGCTTATTCTTCTATTAATCATCGTGACCAATGTGGAAAGCTGAATCATGCTGCCAAAATTGAACATTTCCTTAGCGGTTGGAATCAATGCTTCATGTTGATTGTCATTGAAATATGGTAATATGCAAATTAAGCCGCAAATATTTACGGTTATATAGCCTGTTATGAGTGAAAAGACAAAGGCATCTGCATTGCGGATTCCAAAAACGAAAATATAGATTATCATGGATATGAGCTGTGTCATAAATTGTATGATAAACAAGATGTTCTGTGTCCCAACTCTTTCTTTCCCCAACAGTACATTCATATTGAAGTTGTGAAGACTATATAGTAATACCATTAATAGGATATGCGCTCCATAGCCTTCAGGAACAAAAGCTTCGTATGTCTGTGGTAAAAATGAATGTAATAATGAGAATGCGATGGTGAAAAATCCGATCACTAAAAAAGTCCATGCGTATGAAATCTTGAACAAAGTGACGAATGATTTTCTTGGAGTGTAATAAATAAGTCCGCTGCCAGAAAGCAGTTCGACGGCAATGAGAAGTAAAGAAACATCGACCAAGACGGTAGCTCCAATGCCCCAAGCTTCCCTGCCAAGAAAGTTGGTGCCAAACCATAGTGTTACAAAGCCAACTATGGCGTTTAAAAGACGAGTTCCAAATGTGCCAAATATCTTCTTAATCATTTATTTATGTATCTTTTGTTTAAGTTGTTGTTTAAATCCTGAAAAAGTGAAGATAAATCTTTTTCCATCGAAAACCACCATGTCGCCATCGCTGTTAATGGTATGGATTCCTTTGTTATAATCGCTGTCTTCTATAGGCATTATATTCCCAAAAGCCTTTGTCTTGAAAATGTTTTCTGTCAGCGAATCTATCTCTTCTAAGGTGATGGATTGTCCGTAATGTTCGGTACAATTTTGTGAAGGTCGAATCGTTTTTCCTTTATAAGTGAATAATTTTCCAGCTGGTCTTGCCTTGCTGCAATCAATCATGACTGGATTAAGGTCGTGTGAGATATATTTTCCTCTTAATTCATCAGAATAATATATTTCAAGGTGTGTATGTGAATTTTTTTGGTTCACTAAATATAGAAACCATTTGTTGTCGTGATGATGAAGCGTAGCATCAACGATAGGGAAGCCTTCCATTATAACAGAGTCCTTTTCAAATGTTATTTTTTCTTCGTTAAAACGATACAAAGTCAGTTGCTTAGTTTGATTCGCTTCAGGAAGACAGTAGATAACATCATCATGTTCAAAAACATACGGATATGAACGATGTTCCTTGAAATTTGTCAACTTATGATATTTCTCGAAGTTCTCCGATTTTAAAGCCACAGCTAAATCTGCTTTTCCTCTCGGATATGAATACCATTCGAAGAAAATATATGTGTCTTTTTTTGTTTTTATTATAAAAGGATCTGCAAAATAACAATTTCTTTTTGGTTTTTTAAGCCATTTAATGTCAAGTGATTCTTTATCTTTGCAATCGATAAAGTTCTCGATGGAGCTTTCGCAGAAACCGACATTCCAATCTTCTTGTCTGAATAAATCGTTGATGTGAAACATGATTCTTCTCCAAATCGATTTCCAGAAATATTGGAGCATTTTTAAATTTGTCGGCGGATGTATTATAGGCGCTTCTGATGTTGAAGGCTCTTCTTTTAAGATTCCTGTGTTAATCAATTCTTTACATACTTGTAAAGGCAGTATTTCACCTCCGAAATATAATTGATCAAGATGAGCCTTATAACTATGAAGTATAGTTTTAAAGTTTAATCTTTTTAATATTATTCCTTTGTCGAGGCTGTTTGTAAGTCTTTGTAAAATAACACCGTTGTTAGGAATTTTCTTCATAAATTCCCAGAATCCAGGAGGGCCGCCTCTGATGATTCTCTCGTCATCGTGATGGAATGACCAAATGCCGTATTTCGCTGTGTTTAATACTTCGCCGCGAACAATGTCGAATCCAAATCTTAGTATGAAATCCAAGTTCTGGTTTCTTATTTCTTGAATGTCAACTTCATCGAAATAAGTTGAAATACCCTTCATTTTCGGTTTGCAGAATATTGTATGAATGTCGCATGTTAAATCTGTCAAATCGGCGGGATATTTGCTTCTTGGCTTGAAAATGAATCTATTCCAGCATCTGAAGATTATTTTTCTAAACGGATAGTTTTTGATTTTCTCAAGAAATGATGGGGAAGGAGTGTTGTCGTTATTTTGGATAATGAGAGATAATTTCATTCCGTTATCCATAAGAAGCTTTATGGTTTCATATTGCCAATGTTCAACGGTTAAACTGTTGAGCATTATACCAAAACGAAGCGATTTTCTCCTGTTTTCCATTTCTTTCTTTTTTATGCAAAAATAAGATTTTAAAGGTAATTTTCATAAAACTTTTCGGCTTTTTTTTTAATGATAAAAAAATATTGAAACGTTAATAAAAATAGACAAAAAAACACTATTTTTGCAACTTTAAAATGGTTCATGAAATTATCTATAGTCATAGTAAATTATAACGTTGAGCATTTCCTCGAACAATGTCTTTTCTCAGTCAGAAAAGCCATTGCCAACATAGATGCGGAGGTGTATGTTGTTGACAATAATTCTGTTGACGGTTCAATGAAAATGCTATCGGAGAAATTTCCTGAAGTAAAAGTCATTGCCAACAAAGATAATGTTGGCTTCAGCAGAGCTAACAATCAAGCAATTAGAGTTTCAACAGGAGAATATGTCTTGTTGTTGAATCCGGATACTGTTGTAGAAGACGATACATTTACCAAGACTATAGACTTTATGGATTCTCATCCCGACGCAGGCGGTCTCGGCGTTAAAATGGTCGATGGCAAAGGTCGATTCCTCCCTGAATCGAAACGCGGACTTCCAACACCGGCGACGGCTTTTTACAAAATGTTTGGCTTGACAAAGTTGTTCCCTCACTCAAAACGCTTTGCTCGTTATTATTTGGGACACCTTGACAATGATGAAATTAACGAAGTCGAAATATTGTCAGGAGCATTTATGCTCATGCGTCGTGAAACATTAGATAAATGCGGTCTGCTTGATGAAACCTTCTTCATGTATGGTGAAGACATCGACTTGTCATACAGAATTATACTCGCAGGCTACAAAAATTATTACTATCCTAAGACAAGAATCATCCATTATAAAGGCGAAAGCACTAAAAAGACAAGTGTCAACTATGTGCTCGTTTTCTATAAGGCGATGGAGATTTTCGTCAGAAAACATTTCGCCACCAAAGGCGCTAAAGCGTATTCTTCTCTGATCAATGTGGCGATTTATATAAAAGCCTTCTTAGCCCTTATATCGCAATTTTTCAGCAAAGCAGTTCAGCCTCTTTTTGATACAGTGTTAGGATATTCCGGACTTGCAGCAATAGGTTATTTGTGGGGCAACGTGATGGTTTATGATGGCGTAGGAACGTATCCTTCAACATTGTTTGCAATAATATTGCCGGTTTATCTGCTTATTTGGTTGTTAACTTCGTATTTTTCAGGAGGTTATGATAAGCCTTATAAAATAGCTCCAGCAGTGAGCGGCGTGTTCGTGGGTAGTTTCTTGATTTTAGTTCTGTATGCATTGCTTCCAGAACAGCTGCGTTTCTCTCGAGCCTTGATTTTGTTGGGAATGATATGGGTGGCTGCTGAAATGAGCTTTACCAGATGGTTGGGATATCTGCTTAAACGCCCTAATTTTCAATATGGTAAGAATGCAAAGAAACGTTTTCTCATCATAGGCGGTGAAGATGAAACAAAGCGTGTTGAGCAGTTGTTGCAGAGCACTTCGATAAAGCCTGATTTCATAGGATTGATTGAGCCGTCTGACGATAAAGATGTCCCGACAAACTATCTCGGAAACTTGCATCAGGTTCCGGATATTATTGATATTTATAAGATTAATGAGATTATATTCTGTTCCAAAGATATGTCGCATCAGTTGATTATCGACAAAATGGAAGAATGGCATTCATCGCTCGACTATAAAATCGCTCCGGAAGACACTCTTTCTATCATAGGCAGCAATTCTATCAACACAAGAGGCGATTTATATACAATAGACATAAAAACTATTAGCACTAATTCAAATAAGAGAAAGAAACGTCTCTTCGATTTGATTTCATCTTTTATGGGAATTGTGCTTTGGATTTTCCTTGTTTTCATTATCGACAGGCCTTTCGCTTTCTTAAAGAGCTGTTTTAAGGTCTTGTTTGGAAAGTATTCTTGGATAGGATATTGCGATGTGAAAGATAGTGAAAAATCAAGACTTCCTAAGATTAAGAAAGGCATTTTTGATCCATCTGCAAACATGAGTAGATTCGGATTGACAGAAGAAGAAAAAGAACATCTTAATCTTATGTACGCAAGAGATTATTCCTTGTCGAAAGACATAAATTTTTTCTTCAGAGCATTGAGAAAATCGTGATAAAAGTAAACAATTAAAGGTTTTATAATATGATTAACAGAAGGTTTTTAAGAGTTAAAGTTTTGCAAGCAGTTTATGCTTATATGGGATCAGGCGAAGATTTCGTAGAAAAAGGTGTCGGTCATTTGCTTGAAAGTATTGACAAAATGAAAGAACTGTTCGTGTGGCAGCTTTCTTTTCTTGTCGAGACAAAACGTTTTGCAGAAAATAGGATAGAAGAAAACAAACGTAAAAACTTCCCTACACAAGAAGATCTGAATCCTAATATGCGTTATGTGGAAAACCGTGTGCTTGCCGCATTGCAAAACAACAGAGACCTTCGTAGAGAAGAAGAAAACTTGAAGATAAACTGGGCTGATCATCAAGATATTGTAAGAAATTACTACAATATGATGCGTAACACTCAGGAATATCAAGATTATATGTCTGATTCAACCAGCAGTTTCGCTCAAGATAAGAAGTTTATCGTTAAGATGATAACAGAACATTTTTCTGAACTTGAAGTACTTCAAGATTTTTATGAAGAAAAGAGTATTTTCTTCGTCGATGATTATCATCTTGTTTCATCGATGTTGATAAAATTCTTCACAGACATTAAGGAAAGTTTTGACGAGTTCAGCTTGCTCCCTACAATTTACAAGACAGAAAAAGACATTGTTAACGAAGATAAGGAATTTGTCAAGAAATTATTTAGAGAAGTCATTAAACATGATGACGAATACGGTAAATTGGTCGGTTCTAGCACCTCAAACTGGGAAAAAGAACGTGTTTGTGTTATGGATATGATAATCTTGAAGTTAGCTTTGACAGAATTTTGCTGTTTCCCTTATATACCAGTGAAAGTCACAATGAACGAATACATTGAGATTTCAAAGTATTTCAGCACTCCAAAAAGTAAGATTTTCGTTAACGGTATTTTGGACAGAATGTCTAAGAAACTTATGGAAGAAAACCTTATTGTTAAAAAAGGTATAGGTTTGTTAGAATCTTAATAATAATTAAGATAATTTTTCGTTTGCTATTAAAATTTTGAATCGTGAGAAAAAGGATATATATACTGTTTGTATTGTTGTTGGCATTAACTGATGTTATTGCGCAGCAGAAAGATGGTACATATACCTTTTTAAACACGGCTAATTCGGCTCGTGTGGCAGCTTTAGGCGGAACCATATTGCCGATTTATGATTCCGATATTCAATTGGTTACAAATAATCCATCTTTGATAAATTCTGAAATGAATAATACCATTTCACTTTCATACGTGGATTATTATAACGATATAAAATTCGGAACGGTTCAATATGGTCGTACTTTTGAAAAAATCGGAAGTTATGTCGGAACAATACAATATCATAACTATGGTAAATTTTATTACTCAGATGAAACCGGTTTTCAAGATGATGCTACATTCTCTGTTTCGGATTACATGTTTAATTTAGGATGGGGCCGTCAGTTGAATGACAGATTTTCCATTGGCGCTAATGTTAAATTTGCTGGTATTCAGTATGAAACGAATTCGTCATTCGCCATTGCAGTTGATGTCGCTGGTCATTATCGTACAAAAACTAATTGGAATCTGTCGTTGGTGGCTCGTAATATAGGCTCTGAATTATACAATAATTATCAAGGATTCAGAAATGAATTGCCGTTTAGAATGCTGGCTGCAGCATCAAAAAGACTCGAACATCTTCCTTTAACTTTTGTGTTTGTTTACGACAATATTCAAAAGTGGGATTTGAGTTATGACGACCCACTTGATTTAGAGGGCAATTACGATCCTTTGACAGGTCAGATGCAAGAAAAAAACAAGATAGACAAATTCGCTCAGAATTTGTTCGCTCATGTTGTTTTGGCAGGAGAGTTGGCGCTTGGCAAGAATTTGAATTTAAGACTTGGATATAATTATGGCTTGCGTCAGAATATGAAGACTCCTACGAAGAAAGGCGCAGTTGGCTTTTCTTATGGCGTAGGCATAAATGTGTATAAATTCAATATAAGTTATTCACGCTCTGAGATGCACATCCATGGATCGCCAAATTACATTACAATAACGACGAATTTAGACAGCTTCAAAAAACATTGATATAATGTATCTCCAAGAACTTAAATTAAGCAATTTTAAAAATTGCCGTTCGGCAGAACTGCATCTGTCGGAAAAAATAAATTGTTTCGTTGGCTTGAATGCTGCCGGCAAAACAAATATCTTGGATTCTATATATTATCTCGCTTTTTGTAAAAGTTATTTTACATTAACAGACAAACAAAACATAAGGCACGGAGAGGATTTTTTCGCTATCCACGGCGATTTTCATTTTGATAATGAAGAACTTCATACAATATCATGTGTGCAGAAAAATGCATCCAAGAAGTCTTTTAAATGCGACAAGAAAGAATATGAGCGTCTTGCTGACCATATCGGTAAAATACCATTGGTGATGATTTCTCCGTACGATAGCGACTTGATTAACAGCGGAAGCGAATTGAGACGCAAATTTATTGACGGTGTCATTTCTCAATTCGACGCTTCTTATCTTAGTTGCCTCTTGAATTATAACAAAGCCTTGCAACAAAGAAACAGACAACTGAAATATTTCTCGGAGAACAGAATCTGGGATAGCACATTGCTCGAAATGTGGGACCAGCAGCTCATTCAAAATGCGATTCCTATCAATGAAAAAAGAAAGACTTTTTTGGAAGAGTTTGTTCCTGTTTTTCAGAAATATTATGAAATCGTTTCCGGAACAAATGAGCAAGTCGCTATAAATTACAATTCGGCTCTCAATGAGAAAAACTATCAGGATTTGTTGGCAGAAAGCCTGAATCATGATAAATATAGCACATATACAAATGTCGGTGTTCATAAAGATGATTTGCTTTTCCTTATCGACGGTCATTTGGTCAAACAATTTGCCTCACAAGGACAGCAGAAGTCGTTTGTTGTTGCTATAAAATTAGCGCAATTTGATTTTAATTACAGAAAAATAGGTCATAAGCCAATACTGCTGTTAGACGATATTTTCGACAAACTTGACGACAATAGAGTAGGACAACTCGTGAAACTTGTTGGTGACGATCATTTCGGTCAGGTGTTCATCACTGATACGCAGCGACATCGCATCAAAACACTGATGGATAATACCATTGTGAATCATAAGATTTTTAATGTTAACAACGGAGAAATTACTTCTGACGATGAATGAAGACGGATACACATTAGAGGAATTGATAAAGGCGTTTTATAAGAAACACAACAGGGAAAACGGACTTGAGGAGATGAAAATACTTGAGTCGTGGCGCTCTGTCGTGGGCGATTTTATATCGTCACATACTTTGGATTTAAGGATTATAAAACACATACTTTATGTTAAAGTAGATGCCGATTCTTTAAGAAATGAGCTGCTTTATTCTAAAACTATTTTGTTAAGAAATCTTAACAGAGTGGCTGGCGCAGATATATTGAAAGATATTGTAATAATTTAAGTGTTAAAACCTTGTTTTAATGCTTTTTTTTTGTAATTTTGTGCACAATAAATAGAAATTTAAACATAAATATAAGAAAGATAAATAATTATGATTAACTCACAAGACATTAAAAAAGGAACATGTATCCGTTTCAACGGAAAACTTTATTTCTGTGTTGATTTCCAACACGTAAAACCTGGTAAAGGTAACACATTCATGCGTGTAACATTGAAAAGCATTGTTGACGGACGTACATTAGAACATCGTTTTGACATCAGTGAGAAACTTGAAGACGTACGCGTTGAACGCCGTCAATATCAATATTTATACAAAGAAGGTGATGATTTCATCTTCATGAACCAAGAAGATTATGAACAAATTCCTCTTAATAGAGAATTAATCACAGGTGTTGACTTCCTTAAAGAAAGCGACGTTTGTGAAGTTGTATTCGATACATCAACAGAAACAGTTCTCTTCGCAGAATTGCCTATCAAGACTGTTTTGGAAGTCACATATACAGAACCAGGTGAAAAAGGCAACACAGCAACAAACGCTATGAAAGACGCTACAGTTGAAACAGGCGCTTCTGTCAGAGTTCCATTGTTCATCAACACAGGCGATAAAATCAGAATCGATACTCGTACAGGCGAATATACAGAAAGAGTAAAATAATTTTAAATGAAAATAAATCCACATACAACACTTAAATGTGTTGCAGATTACGTCGGAGCTAAAAAAATAATAGGCGACCCTAATTTCGTGATTTCTGGACTTAATGAAATTCACGAAGTGGAAGCTGGTGATATTACGTTCGTAGATCATCCTAAGTATTACAGCAAAGCTTTGAATTCTAATGCAACAACAATCATCATAAATACTGATGAAGTTGAATGTCCTGAAGGTAAAGCTTTGATAGTCCACGATAATCCTTTGGATGCTTTCAACAAACTCATATTGTCGTATCGCAGATTTGAACCAGCAACGGCAATGATAGGCCCTAAAGCTGAAATTGGTGAAGGCACAATAATAGAACCTGGCACTTTTGTCGGCGACAAAGTAAAGATTGGTAAAAATTGTATCATTCATCCTAATGTTACAATATACAATCATGTCATTATCGGCGATAATGTTATTATACAAAGTGGTAGCGTAATTGGTGGTGACGCTTGCTATTTCCAACGTCGTCCGGATGGTTTCGTTAAATTTGAATCATGTGGTAGAGTTATTATTGAGGATGATGTTGAAATAGGCGCATGCTGCTGTGTGGATATTGGAGTGACCAGTGATACTATCGTTGGCAAAGGAACTAAAATGGACAACTTCGTTCAAATAGGTCACGACGCTAAACTCGGTAAAAACTGTTTCCTCGGCGCTCATGCTTCAGTAGGTGGTGTCACAGTAGTGAAAGACAATGTCTCTATTTGGGCTATGGCTTCGGTCAATAAAGACCTTGTTATAGCTGAAGGAACAACAGTGCTCGCATATTCTGGCGTGGCAAAAGATACAGCTCCAGGAATGACATATTTCGGAATCCCTGCTGAAGAAGCAAGAAAGAAATGGAAAGAGATCGCATCAATGAAGGCTCTGCCTGAATTGTTAGCTAAACTCAATAAAGGTCAATAATTGAAATAAAAGACTAATGATAAAAAGGAGGCTAAGTATTTATACTTGGTCTCTTTTTTTTGTTTTCAGCAATGCAATAGAAAAAGAGATGTCACCATTATGAATTAAGTGAACATCTCTTTTATATGCAGTCAATCAATTATTGGTTAAAAGAATGCTTCTTCAGAGCGTTTTCTCATTTCTTCTGATATAGCAATGAACTCGTTAACACTCATGTCTTTGATGAAAATCAAACCATGTGTCGATCTATACAAAGGACGAGGATTGTCGTAGAAATAATCCTTGCCCAAAATTAGTTGGATGTCTTGCAATTGTTTAATCCATGTTTTCTTAGAAATATCGCTGAATGGTCCGTCGTGCGTAGGGCTTGGAAACTCGGCCTTGACTTGACTAAGATAGCTGGCCTTGAATGACTTGTCTAAAACTGCAAGAGCGTTTAACGATACTGGAACATACATGTTGGCTTCTGCGGGATGGAACTTGAACCACACATTACGATAGCCGTATATTCTTACATTCGACAAATCTTTTTCCTTGCTCCATTCTGCTACGGCAGCGGCTGTGGCTTGCAAAACTTTATAGTGAGTGTCAGGACCGCTGCCTTCAGGGTCTAAGGTGACACTGATGATGTCAGGATTTAATTCCCTGAATTGATTTAAAATTGGCATGACGTCACGTTCCATGTTAGGACCTTTGCTTACACCGCTGTCCTGATAGAAACCGAGATGAAGATGATGAACGTTTTTAAAAGGAACACCATTATATGCCCATACCAATTCTTCTTCAAATTCACGTATCATTCCTTTTAGACGTTGTAAATCAGGTGTGTTCTTTTCACCGTCGTAGCTTATCTCTAATATGTCTATGACTTCTTTGTATTTAGCCTTCAGCTCGTCAATGTTTTTGAACTTCCATATTTCAACGGAACAACGTAACAATCTATGACAGAAGCCTCTGTCCATCTGATATTGGTTGTCTCTTGCCACATTGTCTAAATAATGATATATGTCTTTATCATGTTTGTGTTTGTAACCTTCATCGAAGAAGTCAGGATAATGAATCATTTGTATCTCGTCTTTTTCGACGAAATCGAGAGTCATCTTTAATGAATCTTTGAGGAAACCGTTTGTCACTGAGTTGTATCCTGAAGTCATGACAGTGAAATGAACATTGTTGCTTGCAGGGCGCAGTTGTCTGTTGGTTAACGGCATTATACCGAGCATGATGTCGTCGTGATGAGGGCCTGAGTTGTAAATGACTTTGTTCAATTGTGTCACAGAACCTCTATTCAATTTCTCTTCTGTTGATTTGATGACTTCTTTGACCGTGTCGAGGCTGAGGTTTGGGATCATGCTGCAGCGTCTGTCGTTCTGCAAATCTTCCAATGTGAGTTTGCTTGCATAGCAGTTTAATTTCTTGCATAATCCGAGGATTGCTCTTTCTGTCTTTTCAAAGTTCCATTCTGTATGGAAATAAAAATGATCTACATAATCGTCGAGACGGCAAGCTGCACCTTGTGTAAGATAATATCTGGAGTTGTCAAGTCTTTGTAATACAGTAGAAGGATATTGCGTTGTCATATCCGACTCGAGAGCATTCTTGATAATCATAGCATTCGATTCACCTGCGGCGCATACGATTGCTACAGTGTTCGGATTTCTTGTTATTGTCTCCAAACCTATTGTTATCACAAGACGATTCTTAGCGACTTCTATACCACCCAACGAACCGGCAGCGTCTGCTTGTGTTGCATAGTTGGTCTGACGCAGCTCTGTGTTGGAGTGAAGGCTTGTGCCGCTGATGTTAAATGCAATGCGACCATCAGAGCCCAAACTGCTTAATAAAAATCCAATATCCCCTTTGTTCTTGATTTTCTCTTCATACTGAGAACACCAGTCATCAATTAAGATAATAGACTGTTGCTGCTGTTTCTCTATAAAATTCTCAGCTTGACGATAACGCAAACTTAAATCTATTTTAGAGTTGGGGAAAATTTCATTATATGATTTGTTGTTATATAACTTGATGTCATCGCAGTTTATGAATAAAGCGCGATTAGGATCTAAGCCGAAACCTTTGATATAGTTTTCGTTTACATAATTGTAAAATGAGTTGTGCTGTTTTGGTGAGATAGGGTAGAACTCGTCCATTTGAACGAATTGAAGTCCTGAGAGCTTAGGCTTTTTTAAGTCGGCCAAACCGTATCTCTCAAGAAATTTCTTGGTGTTTTTTTCGTCCCAAGTGTTTAAGAAATGATGAGTGTAATGGATAAAATTCTTGAATGATTTGTCGCAAGAAAGACTTATTACGCCTTCTTCGTTTTCGGAAACCCATTCTAAAAAACGCAGCGCTGTCATTATTCCGAGTTTAGGCACGCTGTCCGTAACGATATATGGAACTTTAGTCGAGTATTCTTTAATGATTGACTCATTTAAGAAACATTGTTCGACTTTGGAATTAAATAGTGACATAAAATAAAAAGTTTAAAATATTCAACAAAAATATGAAAAAAATAATTATTTTTGAAGAAAAATGTTGCGTATGAAACTAATTTTAATACTTGTTGTTATATATATGATATTCAAGTGGAAGGAGCTTAATTTTCTTCTTAAAGCAGTCACTGTTTTTATATGCGTTTTTTTGTTTAAGTCAGAAAAAGCCAAGGATTTGTACTTCTTTTTTGAAGAACCTGCTACTTGTTGGGAAGAAACGCTGCCACTCGGAAATGGCCGCCTTGGAATCATGCCTGATGGCGGGGTTGAAAGCGAGAAAATAGTACTTAACGATATTACTTTATGGTCGGGTAAAATAGCCGATTACTCAAATCCTAAAGCTAAAGAAGCTCTGCCTGAAATACAACGACTTTTGCTCGAGAATAAAAATTACGAGGCTCAGGAATTGGTTTACAGAACGTTCACTTGTTCTAATAAAGGATCCAACTGGGGAAATGGTGCTCTGTCCAATTTCGGATGTTTCCAGACTTTAGGAAATATTAATATAGATTACTACTATCAAGAAAATGATTCTTTTAAAGATGGTTCATATACTCGTAAACTTGATTTGAACAATGCTATAGCCACAACGGAATTTGAGACCGACAAAGCTAAATTCCGTCGTGAATATTTCGTGTCACGCGAGTCGGATGTCGCTGTGATTCGTCTCGACGCTGACAAATCCCAAATGATTTCTGTAGATATACAACTTAACAGACAAGAATGTGTCGAATATGCTACTGAAGATGAGGCAATCGTGATGTTCGGTCAGCTTAATGACGGTAGCAATGGCAACGAAGGAATGAAATATCTTTCAAAAGTTACAGTTAACAATATTGGTGGCGAGGTAGAATATAAAGACAATAAAATCATTGTAAGAGATGCCGACAGACTCACTATCATCTTCTCTTCAGCAACAAACTACAAAAACGACGACTACACAGCTTTTGCAGACAGTCTGATGAATGATGCCAAATCACGCAATTATGTTCCATTAAGAAAAAAACATATCAAGACTTATCAGGAATTGTTCAATAGAGTTGAAGTTGATTTCGGTGAAGCTATAACAGAGAATCATCCTATCAGCGACAGAATATTCGATTTTCAAGATGAAGACGATCCTCAATTGGCTGAATTGTATTTTCAATATGGTCGTTATCTCATGATTTCTTCTACACGTGAAAATTTGTTGCCTCCAAACTTACAAGGACTTTGGGCTAATACGATACAGACTCCATGGAACGGCGACTATCACCTTAATATAAACGTCCAGATGAATCACTGGCTTGCCGAGGTCTGTAATCTTTCTGAATTACACAAACCGCTCATCGAATTTACCAAAGGCATAGTGGAATCAGGAGAAGAGACTGCACAAGGATTCTACGGCGCAGAAGGATGGACTGCACACTCAATCTGTAACTTATGGGGCTTCACTGCTCCAGGTGAACATCCTTCATGGGGCGCTACCAATACCGGAGGAGCGTGGCTTTGTCAACATCTCTACCAACATTATTTGTTTACAAAAGATGTTGATTATCTTAAAGAAATATATCCAGTTATGAAAGGCGCTGCTCAATTCTTCAATTCCGTCATGATTGAAGAAAACGAACATTCCTGGCTTGTAACAGCACCGACATCATCTCCTGAAAATTCGTTCTATCTCCCTGATGGAAAAATAGCCAGCGTTTGTATGGGACCGACAATGGATATACAGATTATCACTGAGTTATACCAAAATGTTATTGAAGCATCAGATATTTTAAACATAGACAAAGAGTTCGCTGAGACTCTGAAAAATGATTTGAAAAGATTTCCTCCAATGCAAATAAGTGAAAATGGTTATCTGCAAGAATGGCTGAAAGATTACGGAGAACCGGAAATTCATCATCGTCATGTGTCGCATCTTTTTGGCTTGCATCCAGGTCGTATCATAACAAAGTCAAAGACTCCTGATTTATACGAGGCTTGTAAAATGTCGCTCGAACGTCGTGGCGATGAAGGAACAGGATGGTCGCGAGCATGGAAAATCAATTTCTGGGCACGACTCCATGATGGCGACAGAGCTTATAAGCTTCTTAAAAATTTATTACAACCTGCTATGGTCGGCGACAGGGTAGGAGCAGGCACATATCCAAATCTCTTCTGCGCTCATCCGCCATTCCAAATCGACGGCAACTTCGGTGGAACCGCCGGCATCGCAGAGATGCTGCTTCAATCACACGACGGTTTCATAGAAGTGTTGCCAGCATTGCCATCAGCATGGAAGACAGGTCACTTCAAAGGACTCTGCGCTGAAAATGGCGCTGTCATAGATTGCTATTGGGAAAACGGAATCGTTAAAAAAATAAAAATAAAATCTAAAATAGGAGGTACCTATAATATATTAATGCCAGATGGTTCCGTTAAGGAAATAAAGTTGAAGAAAAATGGAAGTGAAATAATTAAGAATTAGGAGTTGTAGGGACGTGTCAATGACACCAATAAAAATAAACAATATGTCGTTGATGCGTCTTGGAATTAAAAATTAAAATAATTAAATATGAAAAAACTATTCTTATTAACAGCGATTTTCGCAATGCTTTCGTCTTGTGTTGAAGAGAAAGCAGCAGTCGTGGATGCCAACCTCGACATCGTTCCTGTTCCACAAGAAGTGGTGGTTTGTATGAATGACAATGGTTTCCAACTCAACAAAGAAACCGTTATCGTTTATGAAAACGAAGCAAATAAATTCAATGCTGAGTTTTTGCAATCGTATCTTAAAAACATCTTCAAATCAAATCTTAAAATTGCCGATAAAGCTGAAAATAATTATGTCAGCCTCAATATAGTAAATCCAAGTGAATGCGAAAACTTAGGTCTGAAGAACGACAACGAAGCTTATCTTTTAAGCGTAAGTCTCGATAAAATTGACATTTATGCTGTTGACGCTGCTGGTATTTTCTACGGAATCCAGACTTTGATTCAGATGATGCCAAATGACATCTATTCAGAAGATGCAGTAAAAGTTGCTGGCGTTATGTTCCCTTCATTGAATGTCATCGACAATCCTCGTTTTAAATACAGAGGATTGATGTTAGACTGCTCACGCACTTTCTTCGATGTGGAATATATCAAACACCTCTTGAACGGATTGTCACATTATAAAATCAACAACTTCCACTGGCATCTCGCTGATGACCAAGGTTGGAGAATTGAGATTAAACAATATCCAAAACTCACAGAATTAGGAGCATGGCGTGGTGCTAACGAACTTCTCATGCCAGCTTACGGTTCTGGCAACGAACGCAACGGCGGTTTCTACACACAAGAAGAAATCAAAGACATCGTGAAATATGCTGCCGACAGAAATATCAATATTATTCCAGAAATAGACTTGCCAGGACATAGCAAGGCTGTCGCTGTGACATATCCGGAAATCGTTTGTGACATTGATTCTAAACATCTTAGCGTACAAGGCGAGTCAAATAATGTTTGGTGCGTAGGTCGTGAAGAGAATTACGAAATGCTTGAAAACATTTTCGCTGAATTGGTAGAACTTTTCCCAAGCAAGGTTTATCACATTGGCGCCGATGAAGTCAATATGAACTCATGGCGTGACTGCGATGTCTGTCAAAATCTTATGAAAGAAAAAGAAATGACAGAACTTGTTGAGTTACAAAATCATTTTGTAAGAAGAATAGAGAAAATTTTGGCTAAATACGGAAAGACAATGGCAGGTTGGGACGAAATCCTTGATGGCGGAAATCTCCTTGAGACAACGATTCCTTACGTCTGGCAAAATTCAGAAAGAGGCATCAAATCAGTAAAAGCCGGTCAGCCTACAGTTATGCAAGTGTCTCAATACATGTACTTTGACATGAAACAATCTCCAGACGAACGCGGTCTTAAATGGGCAGCTATCATTCCATTAGATACTGTTTATTCCTTCGACCCAATCGGTAATTTCGAGTTGACAGAAGAAGAGGAAAAACTCGTCCTCGGTCCACAAGGCGGTCTTTGGACAGAATGCGGTCAGGTTCCAGGCTATGCTCATTATCAGCTTTTCCCTAAAGTATTGGTTCTCTCAGAAATAGGCTGGTCAGCTTACGAAGACAGAAACCTCGACTATTTCAAGAAGAGATTGTACGACAGTCATTTAGAAAGATTGTACAATATGAATTTTGAATTTAGAGTCGCTCCTCCAACTGTTAAATATGAAGAAGGTAAACTCGTCGCTGAAAAAGATTACGACTTCTTGACAATACGTTACACCGACGATAAATCGACTCCAACATTAGAATCTGCTGAATACACTGATGCTATTGTTACAGAAAATCCTGAGAATTATCGTTTTGTTACATTCTACAAAGAACGTCCAAGCATCGCAAGGGGCGCACAAAATATTGATTTATATCATTATCAAAAACCATTAACAACAATAACATCAAATGTTCCAATGGAACAAGACATCAACGTCTTGGTTGATTATAATATGAATACATATTGCAACACAGCGCGTCCTGTTGAAGCCGGCGATTACTTCTTGTACACATTTGAAAATCCTGTCGAATGTGAAAAGATTTTGGTCGGAACTGGTCACTATGGTTTGGCAATCGTCGGACTTCCGAATGCGAGAATAGAATATTCATATGATGGTGAAAACTTTATACAAGGCGAGGAGTTCGTTTATGATTACTTCGATGGTTATAAGGCAGAAGTATGTCCAGAACAAGCTGTTAAAGCAGTTAAAATCGTCGTTACCGGAATAGGAGAGTGCGAGTATGCCATTTTGCAAGACCTTAGAATTTTATAATTAGAAGACTTTGTATTTTGTAAAACTAATAAACTTTTATATATATTTGCGTATCATTAAAATTAAACTATATGGCACTGATTAACAAAGATAAAAAATACAAGTGGGAATATGTCAACTTAGGCGGTTCCACACGTGTAAAGATCAATTCAGGTGAAGATTTAGCTCATCTCAATGAACTCGACCTTAAAATGTGGACTGTTCTTTCTTGTCCAACAACAGGTCTTGAAATAGATGACAAGAGTTTGAAATATATGGATTGTGATGCTGACGGCAAATTACGTGTCAACGATGTGGTAGCAGTATCACGATGGATTACATCTTTATTAAAAAACAAAGACCTTATATTAAAAGGTGATTCTTCTATCGACATCAATCAGATTAACACAGAAGATGCTAATGGCAACAAATTATATAAATCAGCCAAACAAATACTTGAAAATCTCGGTAAAGAAGGCAGTATGATTTCATTGTCAGACACTGCTGACATCACTGCTATTTTTGCTAAGACACGTTTCAATGGTGATGGCGTCATCACAGAGGCTTCCTCCGACGATGCTGACGTCAAAGCAACAATCGCTGCTGCCGTTGCTTCAACAGGTGGCACTCTTGACAGAAGCGGCGCTCAAGGCGTTAACGCTGACCAAATAGAGGCATTCTACAAAAGTCTAAATGACTATGTTACATGGACAACAAATGCGGTGGAAGCTCCTTTTGGCGATAAAACAGAAAGTGTTATAGAAGCTTATAACGCATTGGATGTTAAGATGAAGGATTTCTTCATGCGTTCAAAATTAGCCGCATTCTCTCCTCAAAGCATAGCTTCTTTGGATGTGCAGACTTCTCGTATCAACGATATCAGTGCTGAGAATCTTTCAACTAAAAATGATGAAATCGCTACTTATCCTTTGACACATATAACAGATAGCGTAGATTTGAATCTTAACGCAGCTATCAATCCTGTATGGACAAAATATTTTAACGTAATTAAAAATAATGCAGTAGAAACAGGAAAGACATCACTTTCTGAAGACGACTGGGCTGCTATCGCTGGTAAGTTCTCTGCTTATACTTCATGGAAGGCAGCTAAAGCTGGAGCTAACGTAGAATCACTTGGTATAGAAAATATCAAGAAATTCCTTGAACAAAACAAGAAAGCTGAATTGTTAGAATTGGTCGCTCAAGACATCGCTTTGAAAGAAGAAGCTGAAAATATTGAGTTGGTAGATAGATTCCTTCATATATATCGCGATTTCTATAAACTTGTCAAGAATTTCGTTACACTCCACGATTTCTATGACAAAGACAAATCCGTCAAAGCTATTTTCCAATCTGGAACTCTTATCATAGACCAAAGAGCTTGCAAGTTCTGTATGAAAGTAAACGATACAGGAAAACACAGCGCCAATGCAGCAAAAAGTGGAATGTATCTCGTTTATTGCGATTGTACGACAAAGACAAAACCTGGCAAATTACAAATAGTTGCTGCTGTTACTGTAGGCGATATTGGTGAACTCACAGTCGGCAAAAATGGTATCTACTACGATAACAATGGCCTCGAATGGGATGCTGTCGTTACAAAAATTATAGACAACCCTATTAATATTTCACAATCGTTCTGGTCGCCATATCGTAGAATGGCAACAGCTATAGAAAATCTCATTAACAAGAACGCTGCTGACAAGGATTCAAAGATGATGGCAAAAGCAACAGCTAACATCAATGCAGCTCCAACAAAAACTGCTGAAGAAGCAAAAGCAGCTGTAGCGACACCGCCATTCGACATTGCTAAGTTCGCAGGTATCTTTGCTGCTATAGGTATGGCATTCGGTATGATAGCAACAGCATTGGCAAGTCTTTTTAAAGGATTGTTCGCTCTTAACTGGTGGCAACTCATAATGCTGTTCGTTGGTATTATTTTGGTTATATCAGGCCCGGCAATGGTGATGGCATGGTTGAAACTTCGTCGTAGAAATATCGCGCCTCTCCTCAATTCTAACGATTGGGCTGTTAACGCCGTGGCTAAAATAAGTATTCCTTTTGGTGAAACTCTTACTGACATAGCTAAATATCCAAAGTTAAAACTTAAAGACCCATACGCTAAAAAAGGAATGGCTACATGGAAAAAATGGTGTATTTCAATCTTGATCGTAGCTGTCGTTGCAGCTGCCTTATGGATTTTTAATGTTTTGGCTCCGATAAATGATAATTTGAAATCTCCACTTCCAAAATACAATAAAGAAAACGTTGAAATAGTAACAGATACTATTGTAGGAGAAGTAGAGATGATTCAAAATGATACAATAAGTCAATAACTTAAAACTTCATAAATGAAAAAAAGGCTAAAGTGTTCCAAAAACTTTAGCCTTTTATATTTAGCCATTGGCCATCATAAAATCAATAATTGTCTCTTCTTGGTTCGAAGTATGCTTGAGGATGAACGCAAGCTGGGCATGCTTTAGGAGCTGATTTGCCTTTGTGTACGTAGCCACAGTTGCGGCATTGCCATTCTATTTCTTCATCACGTTCAAAAACTTGTCCAGCTTCAACGCGAGCGAGCAAGCGGCGGTAACGTTGTTCGTGGAAAGCTTCTACTTCAGAGATTTTTCTCCATGCTGTTGCTATTGCTGGGAAGCCTTCTTCGTCAGCGATGCGGGCAAATTCAGGATATAATTCAACCCATTCTTCATTTTCGCCTTCAGCAGCAGCGCGTAAATTTTCCATTGTGTCGCCGATGACACCAGCTGGATAACATGCTGTGATTTCAACCATGCCGCCTTCTAAGAATTTGAAGAAACGTTCTGCGTGTTCTTTTTCTTGTTCTGCTGTTTCTTCAAAGACAGCTGCTATTTGTTCGTAACCTTCTTTGCGAGCTTTTGAAGCGAAGAATTTATAACGTGAACGGGCTTGTGATTCACCTGCAAATGATTTTAAAAGATTTTTTTCTGTTTCTGTTCCTTTTACGCTTTTCATGATTTAATGTTTTTAAGTTCGTGAATTATTTTTATAACAAATTTTCTTTTAAATTGTTTTATGTGATTGTGTTTTTTTAGAGTTCAACTTTCCAAAGTCCGTGTAAGTTGCAGTATTCATATACCGCTGTAGCTTTTGCATCGCCGAGACATACTTCTGCTACAGGCTCGTCGTTAAGGCTGATGCGGATGCCGCCTTTGTCTGTTTCAACATATATGAAAGCTATGTGATGTTCTGGAAGCATTGGGTGATGAACGCTGCCCACTTCAATTCTTAGACGATTGCCGTCTAATTGTGTAACGACTGGGATGTGTTTTTCTCCGCTTGCTTCTACAGTGTTAGGCACGAGCTCTTCCATTTTTTCGCCGCAGCATACTACCGGTACGTTTTTATCTACTATCTTTTCAATTACATTACCACAATGATTGCATTTATAAAATTTTGTTGCCATAATATTCCGTTTTATTAAGTTTATATTTTGTTTTTTCGTGATAGTTTCTCTCTCTTTTGCAATGCAAAGATATAATGCTTTTCTTGATTGTGCAAACAGATAATTTTGATATTTATATCGATTTTGTCGATTCGTGAACATAAATGTGATGAATTACCAATATCATGTTATTGTTTTCTATTTAAAATACCAAAATATTGTGATATTACATGTCCTGTACTTGTTGTATTTTTGCAATGTCTAAAAAGATAATGAAGTAGTCCCTTTTCTTCGTTATCATGCCATAATGACAAGAAAGGTTTAATGTTTAATGAATTAAGTTTATGCAAAATAGGCTGCCCTTCTCAAGAGCAGCCTTTGTTATTATTGATTAAGACTACAAGACAACAAGACTACAAGTCAACATGTTGTTTTAGTAATCCAATTTCTTAATTTCACAGTTCCTCAATTTCTTTTACCAAATTATCTATTAGATTATTTTTCAAATCGTAAAGAGCATCTGAGATGTCACATTTATAATAATGTGGATTGATGAGACGTTTTTGTGTGTCGTCGAGATGAGCGAGATTGTCTTTGTAATAAGCTTGTTTTTCTTGTATAGTTGTGTCTTGATATATTATCTCACCATCTTTTACGATTTGTTGTTGTAAAGTGCGGAATTCATATTTGCCTTCTTCAAAAGTCATCGACTTGAATCTGTCGCGTTCGTCACGTACTGTTATTGTTTTTCCAGCTTCGATGTTTTTTGATAAGTCATCGCCGCGGAGACAAGTGACATCGACTTTGAATTTGTTGTTTTGTATTATTCTGTATGTAATTTGGAATCCAGGGTTGATGAGTTTTATTCTGTCTTCAGAACGTTTCAAGACTGGCATGTCATCGATTTGAACAAGCTTGAAAACATTGCCGAAGCAAGGATTGTGCTTGCTTGTAGCGATTGCGTCACCTACACCGTAAGAATCCACTTGACAACCTTGACGTTCCAATTCGGTGATGAGGTATTCGTCTAATGCGTTGGTTGCAAATATCTTGCATTTTTTTAGTCCGGCTTCATCGAGCATTTCTCTGCATTTTACGGAGAGATATGTCAAGTCGCCGCTGTCGAGTCTGATACCGTATCCGTATGGGTAATTGTCGTCAATGCCGTTTTCCTTGAAAGCTTTGATTGCGTTTTTCACGCCGCATCTCAATGTGTCGTATGTGTCGATTAATAATATGAGAACTTCGGATTTGTGAGTCTTGATATATGTGTCGAATGCCTGGAATTCGCCTTTGATGCTGCATCCGAATGAAGTGACGTAGCTGTGAGCCATTGTTCCTGTTGGAGGGAAACCGAATTTTGTTCCTGATACAATATTGGAACTGTTAGCGCAACCTCCGATGATAGCGGCTTTGCCTCCGTAGATGGCAGCCCAAGGACCGTGAGCCCTACGGCTTCCGAATTCGCTTACAGGTTTGCTTGTGCTTCTTGTGACACGTGAGGCTTTTGTTGCTACTGCCATCTGGTGATTCATGATGCTGAGTAGTGGAGTCTCAAGAACTTGGCCTTCAATGATAGGAGCTTCTATAGTTATTATCGGCTGTGTTGGAAAAGCGATTTCGCCTTCACGCATGGCATATACATTGCCGGTGAATTTCATATTGGCGAAATATTGGCGTACTTCTTTATAATTGTCTCCAGGAAGAAATTGCTCGAAGAAACTTTCGTCGCCGCAGTTGAGGCCTTTTATAACTTCCAAAACTTCAGTGATTCCGCTCACTACAGCCCAGTTGTTTGTGTCAGGCGCTTTTCTGTAGAAAAGATTGAAAACGGCGCGTTTGTCTTTCATTCCACTTTCGTAGAAAGACTTTCCCATTGTGTATTGGTACTTGTCGGAGCAATAAGAGATATTCAAATCCATATCTATGAATGTTATTATAAAACAAAAAGACTGACTTGTTTAAGCCAGTCTCATTTAATTTTGTGATCCGGTTGGGATTCGAACCCAAGACCCACAGCTTAGAAGGCTGTTGCTCTATCCAGCTGAGCTACCGAACCATCGCTTTTGCGATTGCAAAGATACAAATTTTTATTTAAAAACTAATAAAAAATGATTATTTTTTTTAAAAATATTTATCTTGTTAAGAATCAATAGTTAAGAGCGCTTAAATGTAATAAACAGCTTGTTGTGGCTTTGATTTTTTAACGTTTAAAGTGCTTCCTTGGAATACGGCTTCGTTTAATTCTACGACAGCGACGTATGCTTCAGTGTCGTTTGGCATTTCAACAAAACCATAACATTTTGAACGATTGGTTTCTCTATCCATAATAACTTTTGCAGAATCCACCTTCCCAAATTTACTAAAAAGAGCTATCAAATCATCTGCTCTTGTGTTGAACCCTAAATTAGCTACAAAAATCTTCATAAAATGCTGATAAAATTGTTTGGTTTAAAATAAATATTTGCGATGCAAATTTAAGCAATTTATCAATATGAAACCTATATTATAAAAAAAAGGAAGTGAAAACTTCCTTTCGTTGATTATCATTATATTGTGATTTTATTATAGTGTTTTTAATATCGTTTTTATAATATCTGTGTTGTCCATTATGCCGCTGAAGTTCTCTGAACCGGGACCGAAAGCAAAAATTGGGACCAAAAGAGGGGAGTGGCTGCCCGTCGAGAACTTAAAGCTTGTTTCGGTGTAACTTCCGTTTGGATCAATCATTGTCAAGCCACCTGTCTCATGGTCGGCGGTTACTATTACGAGAGTGTTTCCGTCTTTTTCAGCAAAATCTAACACCTTATTAATAGTATTGTCGAAATCGTGCATTTCATTAACAAGATAAGTAGAATCAGAGTCATGAGCGGCGAAGTCTATTTGTGAGCCTTCAACCATCAGGAAGAAGCCGCTTTTGCTTTTGCTGAGATTTTCTAATGCCAAAACAGTTGCGTCAGGGAGGAATTCTCCGCGGGAAGGATAGGAGGGAAGATGACCGTCAGAAGCAAGAATCATGATTTTGTCTTCGTTCACATCAGTATTAATTAATGTGTCATAATAATTCCAACCTTCAGAAGTCATTTTCTTGATAAGGTTGATGCCGTCTTTTCTTTCGGTGAAATGTTTTTTGCCTCCACCTATTAATAAATCGACTTTGTCGCTTTTTGCGAAATCCATCGCTATTTCTTCATAGTTATTTCTATTTATATTTTTAGCAACAAAAGAAGCCGGTGTAGCATGCGTTATATATGAAGTTGCAATCACGCCAGTTTTCATGCCTTTTTCTGAAAGTGTTTCTAAAATACTTGGTACGGGAATACTGTCGGAATTCATGCCAATCATGCCGTTATTTGTCTTATGACCTGTTGCAATTGCAGTGCCTCCTGCGGCGGAATCTGTAATTTTGTGAGATTTTGAGTATGTTTTTACGAGTCCAGTGATAGGAAAACGCTCAAAAGAGGTAGTATTTTCCGATGTTAGCATGGCTGCATACACCTGAGGAGTGCTCATTCCATCGCCAATCATCAGTATGATATTAGTTGGTTTTTGGCTGTTGCTTTTGTATGAAGAACTATCTTTTGTTGAGTTGCAAGAGTATGATAATAAGATAGTTAATGTTGATAATACTGATAGTAAGATGTACTTTTTCATAATAGTGATATTTATACGCAAAGTTATTCATTTCTTTAGAAAAATGAAAAAAATAAAAAAAAATTATTGTTTTTCAAAAAAGTGTTGGAGATATGAAAAAAAGATGTACCTTTGCACTCGCAAAACCACGGAACACGGAGAGGTGGGTGAGTGGCTGAAACCAACAGTTTGCTAAACTGTCGTAGTCCCAAAGGCTACCGGGGGTTCGAATCCCCCCTTCTCCGCCGAGTTTATCGGGGCATAGCGCAGTCCGGCTAGCGCACCTGCTTTGGGAGCAGGGGGTCGCAGGTTCGAATCCTGCTACCCCGACAAATAAAAAAAGTGAAGTGGTTTTGTAATCGGGGCATAGCGCAGTCCGGCTAGCGCACCTGCTTTGGGAGCAGGGGGTCCCAGGTTCGAATCCTGGTACCCCGACACAGAAAATCAAGGAGTTACAGCAAATGTGACTCCTTTTTTTGTTTGCATAAAATCATGGTTGAAATGGTGGTTTTAGCGGCTCAGTCCTAAAAATCGGTGGAGCATTAAAAAAGTTAAGCAAATAATGTAGCTAACCGAAAAAGTTATGTTAAGTGCAACAGTTACAGTAGTTTTTATATTTTATTTGAATAAATTAGAATGTGAGTTTAATCTGACAAGTTCCAATATTCTTAATTCATTTGTGTCGGTTTTTCCGTAGATAAGTACCCAGTCTGGATGGATATGGCAATCTCTGAAGCTTTTTTGAGGTCTTTTTTAAATTTGGTTGATGGTACAATTTTACGTTTCATTTTAATATATCTTTCATCATTTCGTCGAAACTGTCGTATGACTTACATTCATCTTCTCTGAGTTCTTTCATTGCTTCCAATGTTTCCTCGTTTGGAGTATATTCCTTTGTTTCTTTATCTTGAATATCTACATAGTCTAAATTTTTCAAGTAATCAATAAGAGAGCGAGCGTTCTTACTTCTTGCGTTAATTTTTAAAATGTATTCTGCCATAGTTATTTCTTATTTGAGAATGTTCTTTGCAAAGTTACAATTAAAAAACGAAAAATGTTTTGATTTCAATGAAAAATTTAAAAAAAATGAGTGCTATTAAACAAGTTTTTTGAAAAAATATTTTTCTCAACAGATAGATATTATCTAAAAAACTTTTCTACATTTGCAAAGCAACTCCGCCGTGGAGTGCAAAGGTGTTATTGAAATATCAATAAGTTCCCACACCTTTCTTTTTTATAATCCGCTTTCTTCTGGGAATTAGTTTAGCACAAAAACTCGAATATACATGGCTATTAAAATTACTACAAGTTATCACGAAATCAGTGTTCCTCATAAGCTTATGGAAAGACTAATGAAACTGGTAGAAACAGCTGCTATAGCTAAACACCTGGGACGCAATGAATTATACAGCAATCTTCAACATACTTATGATAGTCTCAGAAATCAATGGCTGACTTATGCAGGCGAGATAGCTAAAAAAAACACTAGAACAAATTGGTTGGGGGGAGGAGATGTTTATTGGTTTAACAAATGTGATTATTGGGGACTTATAGATTCTATTATACGAGTTTATAGTGAACAATATACTAAAATGGAATTGATAGATCGTTTGAATAATTTTCTTTTGGATTTAAGTGATAATTAAAAATAACTATGGCCTGCTTCATCATACCTTTTTCTTCTATCTGTCATTTAAAGAACGGAACAAGGTTTAGTAAAGATTCATTTGTTGTGCTATGCGACTTTCTTTTCTATGGCTACGCAGAACAAACTTTTTCAGCACAAGTTTACAGTGATGTTGATAGGAATACAAGAACTATTTCTAACTACAAGTGCCGAAGATTAAAGAATGAGAATATTGACTTAGGATTCAGTCAAGATAACATTCTCTAATTCTTGAAAGAATGTCCAGAACAGAAGTTGTGGTAAAAAAGAATGAAATGATTTGTTATAACATAAACAATAAATATTATCTAATAAAAAATCACAAAATTAAAGCCAACCTACATTTCCCGTAAGTAGGCTTTTTTTATTACTTTTGTACCAAATATTAAATAATATTATGAATACATTTTTACAATATATCAAGCGTTTTGCATTGGGTACATACTATGGTCTAAGACAATATTTTGTACAATATTTTCTATTCTCAATAATGGCATGGATGTTTATGTGGGATTTGGGCAAATTCAATATGCTTGGGTTCGCACTTGCATTGTGCTTTTTCACTTATACCATGTTGTTTTATTGGTTTAAAACATTTGCTCAACGTCTGCATATATCGCTACAAATCATCATACCATATATAATTTACGCTATAGCTGTTTACTTGTCAATAGTCTCAGACAATGATTGGAATTTCAAGATTGTAACTTTTGATTATTATATGAGATTAGGGTTGCTTATGCCATTTTGCAGTCTTGCTATCATAGGAATAGAACAAGCAGTAAAAACACTATTGCCAGAAAAGTTAAAACGAATTGTAAGCATTGTGTGGAATGTGCTGACTATAGCTTTAATGGCATTATATGCGATAGCTATAGTTAGATTGTTTTTCATTTAGTCTTACCTGATTCCAGATACTTAAAATCTCGGAATATATAAAGATTGGGAAGCTATAATAAACGTAATTATATACCAAACGAAATCCTATAAAAAAAGATTCGGCAAGCATTAAAAAAGACTTGAAAATCACTGCTTATGATGATAGTTATTATTATCTTTGTGGTGGCTATAATAAGCCGTAGTTCGATAATTTAATGTTTAATCTTCTTGGTTGGAGCGGATGTTTCAACTGATATGTCAACCGCATTATAATCCTCTTAAAATATATTACTGTTAAAACACTGATATTCAGATGTCTGAATATAAAAATGGTGGTAATAATAATATGCTTTGGGAGCAGGGGGCGCAGGTTCGAATCCTGCTTTTTTTGTTATTCCCCACGTATCTCAAGTATCTTCACGGATTTTGGGCGCAGTCCGAAAAACACCTTCACCTCATTGTACTATCCTGCGATTTTTGTCAATGCAACGCCCTTATCGCACTTGGTGTTGAGTATATGTTGTAAAAAACACTCAGAACATTGCTGACATTTTCCTGATTTTGGCAAGACGCTCAAGAAAAGAAGAATCTTGTTTGATAATCTGCATATTATAATCCATTTGCATTCCTGTGAATATGTGTGCAGGTATTCCTAAAGCAGCTTCTATGAGTAATGCTATATCCGCTGAAATAGGTTTGCGGCAGTTTAAAATGTCGTTTATGTTTTTGTACGAAATGCCAATTTGTTCTGCGAATTTCTTTTGTGAGATACCTCTATAATCCAACTCTTCTTTTAACACTTCACCTGGATGGATTGGCTTTGAAGGTTCAAGTTTGTTGGCAGTCGTTCTAAAATCTGCAGATGCGTTTTTAGATTGAAGAATGAATTTCTCATCAGCATTCCTTTTCTCCAAAATTTTGCATTCATAGATATATCCGTTATGCAAGCTCATCCATGTCTTAAATGGAATGCCAAGCTGTGACTCTAATCTCATAGCCAAATCTTCATTCAGGTTACGCTTGCCCTTTATAAATTCGTTAAGATGCGTTGCCTGCCAACCGATAGCCTGAGCAAAATCTTTTTGTTTTATACCACGCTCTTTCAATTCTTCGCACAGGATTTCTCCAGGATGAATTGCTCTGTTGGAAATTAATCTATATTTCTGCATATTTTCTTATATTTCCGATCTTCGGTTTTCCCGTTCTCATATAAATCAGACAAGGCTTTGTCTTTAAATGCTATTTTCATACAATAATGGTATTCGTTTCTCGGGGCAAAGATAATAAAAATTACCAAATTTGGTAATTTTATATAAGGTTTTTTCTTAAAAATATTTTTCTCGACATATAGATATTATCTAAAAAACTTTTATACCTTTGCGAAGCAACTCCGCAGTGGAGTGCAAAGGTGTTATTGAAATTATCTTCTAAAGTCAAACTTCGCAACTTTGATATTGGAATGAAGATGATGGGCAATAGCACCACGTCATTGGCATGTGCAGCCATAATTGGCTTTTCACATATCCTTTGGTGTGGGCTATTGTTTTATCCATTCCAATGGTAATGCGAAAACCAGACTTTAGGATAAAGCAATACAATTCCCACACCTTTCTTTTTTATAATCCGCTTTCTTCTGGGAATTGGTTGGCACAACTTGACAAAGAATTATGGGGTTTGTAACAGTTGAAGCTATCAAAATAAAATTATCTAAACATATTAGAGAATATTGGAGAGATTTACCTTGGAATGGAATAGATATAAATACCGTTGACGACCTTGACAAGGTTAGCCCCATATTAAATGATAATTTCTGTTATGAAGGTCAAGGTGAATATGACTTCTCTGCTTATATTAGTTTTATGGTAAAAGAGGTTAACAATCCATATGGTTCCCATAGGGAGCAATATCGAATATTTCCCTTTTGCAAAATATCAATCAAGGAACTATACAATGATTTCACAATAGAAATCACCTCTTCTATTATGTTGCAGCGCAGATAAAGAGATTTCATACTATGAGTAATAATACAGAAGTCATATTTGACAACATAGAGCAACGAATTCTCAAAGAAATTGAGGATGCGCATTATGCCATATTTGTTTCAGTCGCCTGGTTTACAAACAAGAAGCTGTTTAATGCTTTGCTTGAAAAGGCCAAGAACAACTGCTACGTGTCGATAATCATTCAGCTGGATGAAATCAACTCGCAGAGTGGAATCGACTATAGCCAGATAGAGATAGGACGCTCAGAATGTTTCAAGATTTCTAAGGAGGCTGAACTATTGCATGATAAGTTTTGCGTGATCGATTTCCAAAAAGTAATCACAGGATCTTACAACTGGACTTATAAAGCGTCACATAATAGTGAGAACATTCTTATTTTGAATGACCCATCTGTTGCTTCTCAATATATAAGCAGGTTTGAGAAACAGAAAGCTAAATTTCAAGATTCGAGCATTCAACAAAAGTCTGCTACTACAGTATGTGCAAATATAGCTCATGTAAGTCCTAAAACAACGACAACTATTCAGAATGGCGAAGTTACTCCACACTCTCCTAAAACAAAACTATGTCCACATTGCAAAAAAGAAATCGGATATAATGATACATACTGCCAACACTGTGGGATTCGTCACGATGGATTGCCAAATAAATCAAGGTTCGTAGTGACTTGCAAAAAATGTTTACGAAAGCAGGAAGAGATACTTATTGACGCTACATGCACAAAATATTGCACCTTTTGTGGTAGTAACTCATTAGAATGGGAGTGTAAATAATACTATATTGAAAAATTTATGGCAACAATATCAACATTTATTACTAGAACACTGTGTCCAATCTGCAAAAATACATTTACAGGATGTTACTGCCCTTCGTGTGGTTTACCAAAAAGGAATAGTAAGGAGGTAGACAAATATGGATATCTCAATAATTATGAGTCCTACCATTTCCGCCCTGAGTTTATGTCTTTTGAGGAATTTCAGTTATGTAGCGACTGCTATACTACAAACCCATTAGATGCAAAATACTGTAGAAACTGCGGGAAAGATATGTCTTTACAAGCCAGAGATAGAAATGGACATGGTTGGGTTGATCTTGGACTGTCAGTCTTATGGTCATCAGAATCCATTAAGGGATATTATTATTGGATGGATACAGTAAATATTTTGGAACCTAACATTTGTGGTAAAATTGGATATAATTACAGACAGGAGGATGATTTAAAAAATCGAATATTAGCAGGAAAAGATACAGCGGCATATAAATGGGGAGATAAATGGAGGATGCCAACCAAAGAAGATTTCAAAGAATTAATTGAAAAATGTTCATGGGAAATACTGTTAATTCCTGATAAGAGTCGTGGTTATGAAAAAACTACTATAGAGGCGTTTAAAGTAATCGGTCCGAATGGTAACCATATTTATCTGCCTGCACTAGGTTGTGCTCATGGATCATATCGATCAGGATGGGACTCTCTTACATGGTATCCCGAGATCGATTCTTACGGAATGAAGTTCGTCTATTGGAGTTCTACGAAAGATTTAAATGAAAACCAAGTCTATGTTTTCTGTCCTCCAAGAATCTCTTCTTTATCCCTCAATGCCACCGAACGCACTAAAGAAAGATTACTAGAACGTCAAAGGTTGCTTTTTAGTCCATCAACGCCAATTGACGAAAAAATGAAGCTATTTATGAGAACTGAATATGTAGGTGAAACGCATTACAAGGCTTATGCTGTACGCCCTGTAGCCGATAAAAAATGGAAAGGCAAACTGTACAAATAACTGAACTACAAATTTTAATAACATGGGATTAAGTTCTAATATCTTGTGGCATCAAACCAACAAGGATGTCTTGAAGAAAATATTAAAAGAAAAGTTTTTTAGATTTTCTTACAGCTTAGAACATATCAAAGCTGGGGAAGATGAATTAGAATGTGCTTTTCCAATGCTAAGTCTGTGCGATATCCCTCTTGCTGACATTGAAGACTATTTAACTAAATATGGCGGAAACTCCATTGGATTGTCAAGAGAATGGGGGAAAAGGCACGGAATAACACCTGTTGTTTATTGCGAACCCTCGTCAAGTTTATTAAATGACAGCATTGGCCTTATTCGTCAGAATATGGATAATGGACTTGATATATTTGTCGCAAAATTATTCTCACATATTAAAAACCATGAGGGCAAATTGCCAAAATACAATTATAAAAAGTACAGATTTTATGATGAACGTGAAGTGCGAATAATTCCTTCTCTGGACGAGTTGGAGAGTTTCGGGTACAGCCCTGTTCTGTTGAAGCGTGAATATACAATTTATAAAGCCAACAACGGCAATAGTTCATTACTGTTAAACAAATTAACCATTCCATTCTCCTATAATGACATTCGATATTTTATATTAAGAAATGAAGATAGCATATCTGAAATTAAGGAGATTCTGTCAAAGGAAATAAACTTAAGCGAATCAAATATTGGGTTCTTTACCATTAAACAAGTTAGAGAAGACATCATAGGAGCAAATCATAACGAGACCATTACATTAGAAAAAATTAACATCAATGATAATTTAGACAAATTCCCTCCTATTGTTGAAAAAATAGATTTATAGGAACACTATTATAAAGAGACTTTTCTTCCTGTTTGCATTGATAAGCCTTTTATCCTTCTTCTGTTAGAATACCTCAAACCGAAGAAAGTAGGTTGATAATCCTGCCATAGATACAACTTCATATTCAGAAACAAATGAAGATGCTGGATCTGAAATTACTGAGGATGATACAAGAAAAACACTCAACGAGATCCGTTTGGGTGGATGGGTGAAAAAGAGTGGGGTGAGAATGATTAATAAAAAGATTCATTATTTGTAACATTCAAAAGCCAACCTACATTCCCCGTAAGTTGGCTTTTGTTTTCCCTCCAAACAATAATATTCAAACTTCAATAGTTATATTTCAAAAACAATTCGTGTCTAACATTTTCTTTTACATAATTACAATAATCTTTGGTGCGTGCTGCGCTTTTATAACATGGCTATCTAAGATGTTTGGATGGACATATACCGAGGCTTGTGTTTATATCA
>JAGBVS010000135.1 GCA_017630195.1 Bacteroidales bacterium
TAGTTATCGAACCAGCTCTCGCAGAACAAAAAACAGCAAGCGGAATCATTATTCCTGACACAGCAAAAGAAAAACCACAAAAAGGTATCGTAGTGGCAGTTGGTCCAGGAACAAAAGACAATCCTATGACATTGAAAGTTGGCGACCAAGTCATTTATGGTAAATATGCAGGTACAGAATTCCATTTAGATGGAAAAGATTATATGATAATGAGAGAAAACGATGTTATTGCAGTCATCTGATTTCTCATTATTTTTTTATTTCAATTAGTTAACAATTTTTAATAAGTATATAAAATGGCAAAAGACATATTATTCAACTTAGACGCACGTGATAGTTTAAAAAAAGGCGTTGATGCTCTTTCAAATGCAGTAAAAGTTACACTCGGACCTAAAGGTCGTAACGTTATCATAGAAAAATCATACGGTGCTCCTCACATCACTAAGGACGGCGTTTCTGTTGCAAAAGAAATAGAATTGCAAGACCCTGTTGAAAACATGGGCGCACAATTAGTTAAAGAAGTTGCTTCTAAAACTAATGACCTCGCCGGCGACGGTACAACAACAGCTACAGTTTTGGCACAAGCAATCGTTGCTGCAGGTTTGAAAAACGTTATCGCTGGAGCTAACCCAATGGACCTCAAAAGAGGTATTGACAAAGCTGTAGCAACAGTCGTAGAATCATTGAAAGCTCAATCAGAACAAGTAGGTGAAAGCATTGAAAAAATCCAACAAGTTGCAAGTATCTCAGCTAACAACGATAACACAATAGGTACTCTTATCGCTGAAGCAATGGCTAAAGTTAAGAAAGAAGGTGTTATCACTGTTGAAGATGCTAAAGGTATAGAAACACACGTTGACGTTGTTGAAGGTATGCAATTCGACCGCGGTTACATCTCTCCTTATTTTGTAACCAACACAGAAAAAATGGAAGCTGTTTATGAAAATCCTTTCATCTTGATTTACGACAAGAAAATCTCTGTCATGAAAGACTTGCTTCCAATCCTTGAAAAATCATTACAAACAGGTCGTCCTCTCTTAATCATCGCAGAAGACATCGACAGCGAAGCATTAGCAACATTAGTTGTTAACCGTTTACGTGGTTCTTTGAAAGTCGTTGCTGTTAAAGCTCCTGGCTTTGGCGACAGAAGAAAAGAAATGTTGGAAGACATCGCTATCTTGACAGGCGGTACTGTTATCACAGAAGAAAAAGGCTACCGTTTGGAAGACGCTACATTGGCAGAACTCGGTACAGCTGACAAAATTACTGTTACAAAAGACAATACAACAATCGTTAACGGTCAAGGTGCAAAAGAAAACATCGATGCACGCGCAGCTCAAATCAAAGCTCAAATTGCAACAACAACATCAGACTATGACCGTGAAAAATTACAAGAACGTTTGGCAAAAATCGCTGGTGGTGTAGCTGTTATTTATGTTGGCGCAGCAAGTGAAGTTGAAATGAAAGAAAAGAAAGACCGCGTTGAAGACGCTCTTAATGCAACAAGAGCTGCTATTGAAGAAGGTATCATCCCTGGCGGCGGCGTAGGTTTCATCCGCGCTATCAGCTCAATAGAAAACCTCAAAGGCGAAAACGACGACCAAACAACAGGTATCTCTATCATCAAACGCGCTTTGGAAGAACCATTACGTCAAATCGTTGAAAACGCAGGCTTGGAAGGTTCTGTAGTTGTTAACAAGGTAAGAGAAGGCGAAGGCGACTTCGGTTTCAACGCTCGTACAGAAACATACGAAAACCTCTTGAAGACAGGTGTTATCGACCCAGTTAAGGTTTCAAGAGTCGCTTTGGAAAACGCAGCTTCTATCGCAAGCATGCTCCTCACAACAGAATGCGTTATCTCAAACCATAAAGAAGAAAATCCAATGCCAGCAATGAATCCTAACATGGGTGGCATGCCAGGCATGATGTAATAAATGACCAAAGGCTAATGACTAAAGGCTAAAGGTATAAGTATCAGTAAAAAAACCGCCACTATGAGGTGACGGTTTTTTTGTATCTGCATAATATAACTATTTTTAGTTAGAGTAGTTGAGATTTTTCACTAAAAAATGGGAATTAGCATTTTTTTAACTAATAGTATTTTTGCATCATAATTTTAAAATACTATTTATGAAAAAAATATTAACATTTTTATCTTTAATCACTTTTATCTTATTAGGAATTAACAACCTTTTCTCACAGGAAAAATCATTAAACTTCAACGCTGAATATACAGGTGACTTCTTGTATAATGTAGGTGGTTTAAAAAATGGCGGCGGCTATCTCGGCTACGCTAAAATTGGAATGGATGCCGACTTATGGAAAGGAGCATCATTATACGTCGGTGGCGGAACTACCCACGGCATTGTACCAACAGAGATGTTCATCGGTGACTTCCAGGTCGCTAATAATATTGAAGCTGGCAATCATGCTTTCATGGAATATCTTTCTCTACAACAATCTTTCGGTAAGTTTAGCATCAAAGTCGGACTTCAGGATATGAACGAGAACTTCGCTAATCTTGACGCAGCTGGTGAATATATAAACAGCTCTTTCGGCATTCATCCTGTTTTCTCAACGAATCTGAGCGTCGCTATATTCCCTCTCACTGGACTCGGCGCAGAATTTCACTACGAGATCAACGACAACTGGCATGTTCAAGCCGCTGTCTATGACGGAGAGATTCCATCTTTTGAAGATGATAATCTTTATAATTTGAATTGGAGACTAAGTAAAGACGAAGGTGCATTATTCATTGGCGAAGGTCATTATGTCAGGGATAACGGCACATACAAATTCGGTGCATTCTACCATACCGCGGCAAAAAATTATGGCTTCTACGCTAACGCTGAACAAAAAGTGTGGAACAACGGAACTCGCAGCTTGAAACCTTTCGCTCAAATCGGCTACGCAAGCAACATCTCAGTATCTCAGCATCTCAACATCTCAGCTCCTCAAAACTATTTCCACCTCGCAGCAGGCCTTAACTTAGAAGGCGTGTTCTCAGAAGAAAGCCTTGATATGGCAGGACTCGCATTCACATCGGCATTCCTCTCTGATAAAAAAACTGAGACAGCTGTAGAACTTTTCTATCAATATCAAATTACAGATAATTTTATAGTAAAACCAGACGTTCAATATATCATCAATCCGGCAGGATTAGATATTCCTATCGATAACGCACTTGTCGGAACATTGAGATTTATGATTAGTTTATAAAATGTAGAGATGCGATTTATCGCGTCATTTCAAACAATTTAGGAGTAGTTATTTTAGAATTAAGTATTTTTGCAAATATTAATTAAGAATTATGGAATATAATAGTCAACGGACAACAGCCAACAGCCAACAGCCAACGACCTTATCTGAAATGGCGACAGGTACCAAATGCGTAATTGTGAAAGTGAATGGTCACGGTGGTCTTCGTCACAGACTTATGGAGTTAGGCTTTGTAAAAGGTGAGACAGTCACTGTTATAAAAAACGCGCCTCTGATGGATCCTGTGGAATATCAGGTGCTTCAGGCGCATATCTCCTTACGTAGAAGTGAAGCTGATAAAGTAGAGGTTGTTGCCTTAGACGAAGTCAATGCTCATTCGTCTGATTTTAACGGCACTATTACTGATGATATAATATCGGATGTCATTAAAGAAAAAAGCAATAATATCACAGTGGCTTTGGTTGGCAATCCTAATGCAGGTAAGACATCTTTCTTCAACCATGCAACAGGATTGCACGAGAAAGTAGGTAATTACGGCGGCGTTACCGTTGACTTGAAAATTGGTACTTTTTATCATAAAGGTTATACTATAAATCTTGTTGACTTGCCTGGAACTTATTCCATAACAGAATATTCTCCTGAAGAACGTTATGTTAGAGAATATCTCACCAAACAAAATCCAGACATAGTTCTTAATATAGTTGATGCTTCTAATTTAGAACGTAACTTTTTCCTTACCACGCAGCTTATCGATATGAATGTTCGTCTTGTCATGGCTCTTAATATGTATGATGAGATGGAATCAAAAGGCGATGTTTTTGACTATAAGAGTCTCGGTAAGATGCTCGGTTTTCCAATTGTGCCTACGACAGCGGTGCGGGGAATAGGTATTTCTAATGTTCTTGAGACCATTGTCGATGTTTATGAAGAAAAGAAAAATCTCAACAAACATATTCATATCAACTACGGACGCGATATTGAAGACGCCATTGTCCCGATTAAGAAAAAGATAGAGCTTAATAAAGATATTATCAATATTTATCCGGCGAGATATATTGCTATCAATGTTTTGGAAAATTCTCAGTTTACGATAGAAGAGATTAAAGACCTTCCTAACGGTGATGAGATTATAGCTGAAGCTCAGGTGAAACGTTCTGATTTAGAGAAAGCATACGACGAAGATGCTCAAACTTTGATTACCAATGCGCGTTATGCTTTTATCAGAGGGGCTTTGAAGGAGACATATCAGAAAGGTGCGAAGAAAATCAAAAATCATGCTTATAAAGCCGACGATTTCCTGACAAATAAATGGTTAGGATTCCCTATCCTGATATTCTTCGTGTGGCTTATGTTTCAAGCTACATTCACGCTCGGAGCTTATCCTCAAGAATGGATTGAATCGGCAGTGAGTTGGTTCGGCGAACTTGTAGGTTCATGGATGAATGACGGAATCTTGCGCGATCTTATCGTTGATGGTATAATCGCTGGTGTCGGCGGTGTGCTTGTGTTCTTGCCTAACATCCTGATATTATTCTTCTTCATCTCGATATTAGAAGATACTGGTTATATGGCGCGCGCCGCTTTCATAGTTGACCGACTCATGCATAAGATAGGACTTCATGGCAAGTCATTTATTCCTTTCATTATCGGTTTCGGATGTTCCGTGCCTGCTATCATGGCAACACGTACTTTAGAAAATAGAAAAGACAGATTGCTCACTATATTAGTCACGCCTTTCATGTCGTGTTCGGCACGTCTGCCAGTTTATCTTCTTTTTGTGGCAGCTTTCTTCGAGAAACATCAAGGCTTGATACTGATGAGCGTTTATGCTATAGGTGTTATCTTTGCAATATTGACAGCTTTGTTGTTGAATAAGACGTCTTTCAAAGGCTTGTCGGAACAATTTGTGATGGAGCTTCCTCCTTATCGCATACCTACAACACGTAATACTTTGATTCACATGTGGGACAAAAGTATTCAATATTTACAGAAGATGGCTACTGTTATCCTCGTCGCTTCTATCATTATCTGGGCTTTGGAATATTTCCCAAGAACATGTGAAAAAGCTGAGCTTATAGCTCAAGAAATAGAACTTGTTGAAGCACAGACTGACATCACCGAAGAAGAAAAAGCTGCTGTCATAGAGCAATTAGAATATGAACAAGGTGCTGTCTTGAATGAAAATTCTTACATCGGACGATTCGGTCATGCTATCGAACCTTTGGTACGTCCTTGCGGCTTTGACTGGAGAATGGGTGTCAGTTTGACAACCGGCATCGCAGCTAAAGAAGTCGTAGTTTCAACTCTCGCTGTGCTTTTCCAAACATCTGAAGAAGAGGAAGGTAAACTTGTTGACAAGGTGAGAACGCAAGTCTGGACCGACGGACCAAAGAAAGGCGAGATGTTGTTCACTCCATTGGTGGCTTTCGGATTTATGTTGTTCGTATTATTGTCAACACCTTGCTTTGCGACAATAGCAGCAGTACGCCGTGAAGCAGGCTGGAAAGGAGTTTTGTTCACAGTCTTCTACAACACTGGACTCGCTTGGGTTGTTTCATTCTTGGTATATCAGATAGGATCACTATTTTAAAAACTCAGAAAATTAGAAATAAAACTTAGCAACTTAACTAACATGACTCAAACGATAATCGCTTATATTATAATATGTGCAGCTGTGGGATATACAATTTACTCTATTGTGAAAAAACTGAGAAACAGCAATGGTAAAAATTCTTGTTCCGATTGCAGCTGTTGTGTAAAAAACTCTGCATGTAAAACTAAAAAATACTAATTTTGTAGAGACGTACCAATGACTGATTTGTTATTAGTACGTCTCTCATTAATTATGAATTATGCATTATGAATTATGAATTGACAAACGCTCTGTTGACTTTTGTAAACATGTTATGCCAGATGGCGCCATATCTTTTGTTAGGCTTTTTGATGGCGGGATTGCTGCATGTTTTTGTGCCGTCGAATTTTTTTGAACGACATTTAGCCAAAGAAAATTTTAAGTCGGTGTTATTAGCTGCACTTATTGGAGTTCCTCTCCCGTTATGTTCATGTGGAGTGATTCCTACTGCCATTTCATTAAGAAAAGACGGTGCGTCAAGAGGTGCTACTGTATCATTCATGATTTCCACTCCGCAGATAGGAGTCGATTCTATTATCGCAACATATTCGATGATGGGATTGCCTTTTGCTATTGTTCGTCCATTGGCGGCATTGCTGACTTCGATAGCTGGTGGAGCGGTAACGACTTGGTTTTCAAAAGATGAAATAATAGTGAGACAAAATTGTTCATGTGAGAATAAAGATAACAGAAGAAATAAATTAGTTGAATTGTTGAAATACAGTTTCATCGATTTGGTTCAAAACATTGGTAAATGGTTGGTTATAGGATTGATAATAGGAACATTGATAACGGTCTTGATTCCTGATTCGTTCTTTGCAAACTTGAATTTGCCATCGATAGTGACCATGTTGATAGTCCTTGCTATAGCAGTCCCGATGTATGTGTGTTCAACGGGTAGCATTCCCATTGCAGCAGCCTTGATGCTCAAAGGCTTATCGCCAGGAGCAGCCTTGGTATTGTTGATAGCAGGTCCTGGAGTCAGCATCGCTTCGTTGTTGGTCGTTGGAAAGTCATTGGGAAAGAAACAATTGTTGTTTTATTTAGGATCTATTATATTCGGTTCAATAATAAGTGGTTTATTTGTCGATTATTTTTTGCCAAGAGAATGGTTTGCAATAACTTCATTGTGCGAATCGACGGGGCATTGCGCATCGAACGGAGTCATGAACGCATCATGGTTTGAGATAATTTCAGGAATAGTTTTAGTTTTACTTTTAATAAATGCATTTATGTTAAAATTCTTTAAGAAAGAGGAATCCATCAACGAAAATCAAGTGATTTATCGTATTGACGGAATGTCGTGCAACCACTGCAAAAATTCGGTTGAAAAAGCTATAAAAGCTTTAGACAATGTAGAAAACGTTGAAGTCGTCTTAGGAAAGAAAGAAGCTATCGTAACAGGAAATCCTAATGATGAAATAGTAAAGAAAACAGTTGAAGAATTGGGATTTGAATTTAAAGGCAGGAAATAAGATAATGAGTGAATCAGTTGCGATTTAATTAAGCAGCTCGAACAACTCTTATTGCTATTATTTCATCTTTGCTCTTTTATATTCTTCTATCTAAAAAAATAAAAATAAAACGTTTAAAAAATGAAATAATTTTGTTATCTTTGCATCCCGATTTTAGGGTATTATGAATATGGGAAATGATTACATATTGCCAATAGCTGGATTATCAGTTGGTTATCATGATTTTGAGTTCGAAATTGATGATAAATTCTTTGAAAATTTTGAGTTTTCAGAGGTTCAAAAAGGCTGTGTAAAAGTGAATTTAAATGTTGAAAAACACGAAAGAGAGTCAATTTTGACGTTTAATTTCAATGGCAGTGTGTTTATTCCATGTGATAGATGCAATGATGAATATGAACAATCAATAGAAAATGAGGTTGTCATATATTTGAAATACGGACATGAATATGAAGAGGAATCAGACGATGTTATCGTTATTCCGTCAGAAGAAGGAGAGTTCGATGTTTCATCTTTGATTTATGAATATATCATTTTGTCATTGCCAATTCACAGAGTTCATGAAGATGTCAGCGAGTGCAATCAAGAAATTATCAACTATCTTGAAAATGCTGCAAATCAAGTATCGGAAAGTGATGACATCGACCCTCGTTGGAAATGTTTGGAAGAATTAAAAGAGAGAAAAGATAATTAATTAACAACAAAAAATAGTGTAAAATGGCACATCCTAAGAGAAGACAGTCTCACACAAGAGGCGCAAAAAGAAGAACACATTACAAGGCAGAAGCTCCAACATTAGCAGTATGCAAAGAAACTGGTACAATCCACGTTTATCACAGAGCTTACTACGTTGACGGCGACTTATACTACAAAGGTAAGTTAGTTATGGAAGGTGCTAAAAAATAATCTTTGATTTAGCATTTTACAAAAACGAGTTTCAAATCTTGTTTATTAAGAATAAATTTGTTTTGTCAGTGACCCTGATGAGACAAATTTTTCTTTTTTAAAATAACAGAATCTCAAAATTTCTGAGTTTTGAAGTTTTGAGATTCTCTGTTTTAATAATTAGGGTGAGCGTTAGGGATTGGAGCGGCATCCTTTGCGAGCGGAGCGTAAGCGGAGCAAGCAAAGATATAGCGGAAAGCCCGACGGCGTAGCCGGAACGCCCAAAAAAATGCTCTTTCAACTAATACGTGAAAAAATTAAATAAAAACTGTTATTATCATAACGAAAAAAAATAACTTTTTACAATATTATAAAAAAATCAGCGTTTAATATATGTTCTTAAACGCTGAAATTTTTTTCATAATCTTTATATTGTTTTTCCCCGCCTTTCGTGTAAAGGTGGGGTTTTTAATTATAAGCCTTTGCCACTAAAGGCTCCATTCTTGAAACACATTGTTTCTTTGTATCCAGCTGCCTTCAGTGCGTCTTCTGCTTCTTTGAAACATAATGTCAGTTCGTTAGGCAAGTGAGCGTCGGAGCTTATCACAACCGGGATATTCATTTCTCGCATTATTGGCAAAATCCATGAGGAAGGATAGAAGTCGGTGCTGCGTTTCTTGTAAATTCCTCTGGTGTTGACTTCTACAATCAAAGATTTTTCTTTAATCAAAGTCAATGTTTCCATCAACAAGTCGCGATACCATTTGTCTTCTTCAAGGAAATATCTGTTGCGGTTGTGCATTTTGATTTTGTCTAAATGTCCGACAATATCAAAAACTTCAGTTTCTATCATTTCGTTATATTGATAGAAAAAAGTTTTCACACCTTTTTTAATATCACCATTAAAGTAATTATTCAGACCTTCGTCGTATGTCTCTACTTTTGAACCGTCGATGAACCATAATTTTTCGATGTTGTTTCCGACAAGATGAACGGAACCAATCATATAATCAAGGCCGAGTTCTTCTTTTGTCTTCTTGAAATCTTTGATAATTCCAGGGATGAAATCCATTTCCATCGAGCAATAAATGTCGATTTTATCTTGATATTTTTCTTTTAAAGATTTTATCGTAGATATATAATTGTTGACATTTTCATTTTTTATTGCGAAAGTGTTTTCGAATGGGACAGGAGAGTGGTCGGAGAAACCGAGCACTTTCAATCCTTGATTGACAGCCTCTATCACGACGTCTTCCGCATTTGCTTTGCCATCGGAAAAATTACTGTGAGTATGTAGGTTGAATAATTGCATTTTAATTATATTTCTGTGTCAATCACTTTATAAACCTTATCGCCTCGGCGTATTGTGTCTTTAACAGGAATTGAGCATAATTCGCCTTTTTCTGTTGATTCTACAGGTTTGAGGTCAACGCGTATTTCTGAAATATTGTCTTCGTAAACACCGGTTGTTGGTCCGATAATCATGATGTCGTCACCTACTTTAAGGTTTTGTGTTTCCATCTTGATTTCTGCGACATTGATTTTTCCGAAGAAGTTGGTAACAGTTCCGACAAAGACTTTTGTTTTAGTAGCTTGAGAGCCGTAGCGTTGAGTCCATTCGCCTGTTTTTCTTCCGAGATAGTATCCGTCCCAGAAGTCGCGGTTATATACGCTGCGCAGACGTTCTGTCCATGCTGCAATTTTTTCTTCAGTAAATTCGCCGTTTCTTATTGCTTCTACGGCTTCGCTATAAACGCCTACTGTGACTTTTGTATATTCAGGGGAGCGGCCTCTGCCTTCGATTTTCAAGATTTTCACGCCGGCATCAAGGAGTTTATCCAAGAAAGGAAGTGTGCATAAGTCTTTTGGAGACATAATGTATTCGTTTTCGATGGCGAGAGTAATCTCTTTGTCGCGGTCTTGAACTTCGTAGCCGCGGCGGCATGGTTGTACGCATGCGCCTCTGTTGGCAGAAGTGTTGAAGTTGTCGAGGCTGAGATAGCATTTGCCGGATACTGCCATGCAGAGAGCTCCGTGGCAGAACACTTCAATTCTGATGAGTTCGCCTTTAGGTCCTCTGATGTTTTGTTCTTCTATTTTTCTTGTGATAGCTTTAACTTGGTTTACTGAAACCTCGCGAGCTGTCACCATAACATCAGCGAATTGAGAATAATATTTAATAGCTTCGATATTGGTGATGTTACATTGTGTTGACATGTGAACTTCAACGCCAATTTGGCGAGCGTATTGAATTACGCTTTGGTCTGAAGCAATGATAGCGGAAATTCCGTTAGATTTCACTGCGTCAACGAGCTGTCGCATTTCGTCAAGTTCTTCGTCAAATACGACAGTGTTGATAGTTACATAACTTTTCACATTATGTTCGTTACATATTGTAGCGATGTTATGAAGGTCGTCCAAAGTGAAGTTCTTTGTTGACTTTGAGCGCATGTTAAGTTTGCCGATGCCAAAATAAATAGAGCCTGCGCCAGCTTGAATGGCGGCCGATAAAGCTTCGTAAGAGCCAACCGGAGCCATTATCTCGATGTTGTTATAATTGTCTTTCAATTTTAAAAAAGTTAAGATTATTATGAATTATTTTATTCTTTCTTTAAGAGCTGCTGCTCTGTCTTCGAAGCCTTGTTTGCCGAGGAGAGCGAACATGTTTTTCTTGTAAGCTTCGACTCCAGGTTGGTCGAAAGGATTGACTTCTAACATATAGCCGCTCAATGCGCATCCCATTTCGAAGAAATAAATCAATTCTCCTATTGTTGATGCGGAAATTTCTGGAATTTGAATCACTATGTTAGGGACGCCGCCATCTACGTGAGCGAGAATGGTAGCAGTCTCGGCGGTGCGGTTTACTTCCGACAGACGTTTTCCTGCGATATAATTAAGTTGGTCGAGGTCGTTATCGGCGAGAGGTATTCTCATTTCTTTTGTAGGTTTTTCTACAGAGATAATTGTTTCGAACAAATTACGCAAGCCATCTTGAATATATTGACCCATTGAGTGGAGGTCGGTGGTGAAGATGTCGGAAGCAGGGAAGATGCCTTTTCCGTCTTTGCCTTCGCTTTCGCCGTAGAGTTGTTTCCACCATTCTGCAATATATTGCAAACGAGGTTCATAGCTAACCAATATTTCGTTTGTCTTTCCGTCGTGATACAAGGCCTGACGAGCTACGGCATATTGAGCCACTACGTTATCGCTGTTTTGATTTTCTTTGCAATAATTTTCCATAGCAAGAGCGCCGCCTACGAGTTGTTCTATGTCGATGCCGGCCACGGCTATAGGAAGGAGACCAACGGGGGTCAATACAGAATAACGTCCTCCAACATTGTCAGGCACGATGTAGGTCTTGTAGCCTTCGTTGTTGGCCAATGTTTTGAGAGCGCCTCTTTCTTTGTCAGTTATTGCTACTATACGATTTTTTGCTTCTTCTTTGCCGTATTTGTTTTCAAGGTGATTTTTCAAGATACGGAAGGCAACGGCAGGTTCTGTGGTGGTTCCTGATTTTGAGATGACAGCCATAGAATAATCTTTATTGTCGAGCAGTTCGAGCAGCTCTACCATATATTCCTCGCTCATGTTATGTCCGGCATAAACGACCTGAGTGTTACCTACTTTATTAATTAAAGCACCAAACTGATGAGATAAGGCCTCTATGACCGCTCTTGCTCCGAGATAAGAACCTCCGATTCCGACAACGACGAATATTTCGGATTTTTTTCTAAGTGTTTCAGCTTGATTTTTAATGTCTTGGATAAACTCTTTTGTCATTTCTGAAGGAAGAGTAGTCCAGCCTAAAAAATCATTGCCTGCACCCGATTTGTCATATATTGTATTAAAGGTGTTCTCAATTTTATTGCTAAAATGTAGAAGTTGTTCATCGTTGATGAAATCTTTAATATGCTTTAAGTTAGTGCTAATTTGTACCATGATAACTATTATTTAGATTATGTTGCGAAGTTACAACATATTTTTGTAAAAATGAATTGAAATATAAAAAAAAGAGACCATCCTTGAGCAAGGACGGTCTCGAGAACCAAAAACCAAAATTTATGAAACCTTACGAATGATAGTCATCATTCGCATTGCAAATATACACATTTTTTCTTAAACCTTAATAAAAATTAACTAAAAACTTAATTTTTTTGTGAAAATGTGTTAAAAATTGTTAAAAACCAATAAATAATCGCTCTTTTATTTGGAAATGAGTTAGTATGCTTCTTATATTTGTACAAATATTTTACAAATAGCGACATAATTATTAACTAAAATTTAAGATATGTAGTAAGAAGATTTGGAACAAAAGCGATTAAGTGGTGAAAAATACATTGGTTATAAATCAAATATTTGAAGTTGTAAAATAAAAAAGCTATGAAAAAAGTCGTTAAAATTTTATTAGTAGAGAATGATAAGAATTTAGGTTACATTCTTAAATCGTATTTGACTGTGAAGGGTTATCCTACTGTTTTGTGTTTGGATGGAAATGAGGCATTAGAACGTTTTGAAAATGAAGCTTTTGATTTCGTAATATCGAGTGTGGTGTTACGTAATATCGATGGCTTTACTTTGGCAGAGAAGATAAAAAAGTGTGATAATGAAATTCCACTTGTCTTTTTGACATCAAAATCATCAAGAAATGATGTGTCAAAAGGGTTTGAAATAGGTGCCGATGATTATATTATCAAACCATTCAGTATGGACGAATTGTTGGACAGGATTAAGGCAATATGCCGAAGAACGGTATTAAGGACAAAAAATGAACATGTGTTTCAATTAGCTTCATATACTTTTGATAGTATCCGTCATGTGTTGATACGAAATGGCATTGAGAAAAAACTGACAGCCAGAGAATTAGATTTGCTATTCATGTTCTGTGAATATAAAAATAGAGTAGTGGAACGCTCCTTTGCATTGCAAAGAATCTGGCATAAGGAGAATTATTTCAATGCTCGTAATATGGATGTTTATATAACAAAGATTAGGAAACTTCTAAAAGACGATCCTAATGTAGAATTGCAAAACATCCATGGAATTGGTTATAAATTAGTTGTTAAGGAATAAATTTTTATTCGTTAACATTACGTTCTCGGTATGAAGAGTAAGGAAAACGTGAGCCTATTTTGGTTTCCCAATAACTGATGTTAACTGAAGCCGGAGGAATAGGATTGCTCTTGTCGTTTATAATTTTCCAGAAATGATCAGAATTAGGTCCTTTATTAGTGTTTGTTAAAACAATAATGGTCTTGTCGTTTATGTCGTCTCTAATAAAGAAAGAACGGTATGCTTTCCACCATCCATAATGATAGTAACATCCTGGGTGTTTACTTGGGATTCTCCAGCCAAAACCATAATTGTCTTTACGTTTCTTGCTCTTCGGACTGCCGGGTTTGAAAGCTTCATCTTGTATAGAGTCTGGTACAAGTAAACCGTAGTCTATTGCTGTCCAGAACTTGAACATGTCTTCGGTGTTGGAAATCATCATTTTATCTCCTTTTACACCATTGAGATATTCGTTGGGAGCCTGCATAGGACGACGGCGGTCCATATAATAACCTTGAACTACGTTTTCTATGTAAGCCGAAACTAATGTGTCGGGACGCATCTCGTAAATGTATGAATCGTTCATGCCGAGAGGCTCGAAAATTCTATCCTTCATGAAATCGGCAAACGACATCCCAGAAACACGTTCTACTATTGAAGCTAACAGCGCATAATTGACATTGCTATAGTTGAAACCCTTGTCAGGTTTAAAATATGGTGTAGGTTGATGCTTGACATAATATTCAATCATGTCATCATTTAAGAATGGCTCTTTTCTGTTAGGCCATTTTGCATCGGCTAAACTTTCGTATCTCGATAAGCCAGAACGATGATTCAAAAGATGACGTGTCGTGATGCCTTCGTATGGAAATTCTGGAATATATTCGCGAATGTCAACATCGTAATCGATTTTGCCTTCGTTTTTCAAAATCATGACAGCTTCGGCAGTGAACATTTTTGAAACAGAACTAAGTTGAAATTTGTCTTCAACTTGAAGACTGTCGCATCTATTTCTTAAATTGCGGAATCCCCATGCCTTGTTATAAATGATACGGCCTTGTTCTGCATATAAAACAGTTCCATTAAAACCTACTTTTCTTCTTAAATTATTGAAAACCTTGTCGATGCTCTCTGCTTTTTTCTTTATGACCTCTTCATCAAGATTGATGAAAATACTGTCAACATTAATAACAGGTAAGGCCTTTATTACTTCTGGTTCAATGAAGGCTTCTTCCTTATCTGAACATGACGAAAATCCTAAAGTGAGGATGCAAATTATAAATAAGTAATATAATCTTTTTGACATTTAATAGATTTTGAAATAAGTGGCAAAGATAATGAAATTCTCTTTTTATATTAAAAACTTATTGACTTATTGTCTTATAGACTTATGGACTTTTTTTGTATCTTTGCAACAATTCATTATTAATAAATTAATCGACAGAATTTTTATGTCTCAATTTCAAGATTACAATTTGAACCCGGCTATACTGAGGGCTATTGAAGAGCTGGGATTCAAAGAACCTATGCCAATCCAACAAGAAACATTACCTGTTTTATTGTCTCAAAGAACTGATATGGTTGGCCTTGCTCAGACTGGTACCGGTAAAACAGCAGCATTCGGGCTTCCTTTACTCCAAAACATCGACGCTTCTCAACGTTGCGTTCAGGCTTTGGTGCTTTGTCCGACTCGCGAACTCTGTGTTCAAATTACTAAAGACCTCAAGAATTTCTCTAAATATATCCCGGAAATTCTCGTAGTGCCAGTCTATGGAGGAGCAAGTATAGAAAATCAGTTTAAAGATTTGGCTAAAAAACCTCAAATCATAGTTGCTACACCAGGTCGCCTTGAAGATATGATTCGTCGTAACAAAGTGGATTTCAGCAATGTCAAGACTATCGTTTTAGACGAAGCTGACGAAATGCTTGACATGGGATTCCAAGAAGACGTTGACGCTATCCTCGAATATATGCCTGCTGAGAAAAATATACATCTTTTCTCTGCTACAATGCCGGTGGAAGTCGAGAAAATCCTTAACCATTATATGACTGACCCGGTGAGAATCTCTATCGGTCAGAAGAATTCAGGAACAGCTAACGTACGTCATATTCACTATTTGATTAGAGCCAATGACCGTTATTTAGCATTGAAACGTTTTATCGACTATACTCCTTCTATTTATGGAATTGTATTCTGTAGAACAAAATTAGAAACGCAAGAGGTTGCCGACAACCTTATCCATGATGGATATAACGCCGCTTCACTTCACGGTGATTTGTCGCAGGCTCAACGCGACTTGGTCATGAATCACTTCCGTCAACGTTATCTACAAATATTGGTTGCAACCGACGTGGCAGCTCGTGGCATCGACGTCAGTGATCTTACACATATTATTAATTATAACTTGCCTGACGAAACAGCAGTTTATATTCACAGAAGCGGTCGTACAGGTCGCGCCGATAAGACAGGCGTCTGCTTGAGCCTTATCCATTCTCGCGAAAAACATAAAATTAAAGCTATCGAAAAACAACTCGGTCAGTCAATAGAAAGAGCAATGGTGCCTTCGGCAAAACAAGTATGTGAAAAGCAGCTCTTCAATCATGTTGACCGTCTTGAAAAAGTCGATATCATGCGTGACGACATCGCCGATTATCTTCCTATAGTTTTTAGAAAATTAGGATGGATGTCTCCTGAAGAACTCATCACAAGAGTGGTGGCTCTCAACTTCAACCGTTTTCTCGATTATTATAAAGATGCGAAAGATCTTAATTTTGACGATAGCAAACCTGAGAAAAAAGAGAAAAAGGCTAAAGGTGAAAAGAAAGACTACGACGACAGCGGCCTTCAACGTCTCTTCTTCAGCAAAGGTAAAAAAGATAAAATCAAACCTAATAATATCATCGGTAAAATTAATGATGTTACAGGAACAAAAGATATTCGTATAGGCAGAATCGATATGATGGAAAACTTCTCGTTTGTCGATGTTGACGAACGTCAAGCGCAGTTCATCGTCGATTGTTTTGCTGACGAAAGAAGAAACGCAGAAGGAATTCGCGTTGAAATAACAACTTCTGATCCTAAACCTAAGAAGAAAAAAGAAAAAAAACAATTCGACGACGACAGACCTGAACGCAAAAACCGTGATAAGTTCGGCGACAGAAGTTATAAGGCAGAAGGCAAGAGAGAGCCTAAAAAAGAATCAAGAAAAGAGTCAAAGAAGGATTCAAGAAAAGACTCGAAAAAAGAATCTAAAAAAGATAGAAAAGATTCTGGTCGCAGAGGAAGAAACAGAAGCAGATAAAATCTATTTACAATCGAGGGCACTACAATTATGTAGTGCTCTTTTTTTTATTTGTTTGACTTGCGCCTTGGAAATAGTAGCTGCCGATGCGTTAGGGATTGGAGCGGCATCCTTTGCGAGCGGAGTTCGAAAGCGGATAGCGGAAACGGATTTTGGAAACTGAACTCGGAAGCGGGACGAGGGCTAAGCGAGCAAAGATATAGCGGAAAGCCCGACGGCGGAGCCGGAACGCCCAATATAAAGTTTAAAGTGATAAATGTATGATTTCTAAAAACAATTTTTCTTTATTTTTGTAATTATAAAGATAGAATGAGGATAAAGATAGAAGTCAGTTGATAAAAAGGATAAAATATGAATATCGAATCAATAAACAATATTGTATTAAAACAAAGAGAATATTTTTTAACAAATGAGACAAAATCCATTGATTTCCGATTGAGACAACTAAAGAAATTAAAGCATGTCGTTGAAAAATATTCTGACGATATTTATGACGCATTGTGGAATGACCTTCACAAATGCAAGGAAGAGGCGTTTCTGACAGAGATTAGCATTGTGCTTAATGAAATAAATGACCACATAAAGCACTTGAAGAGATGGGCGAAACCTAAGAAGGAGAAAACTCCGGTGTATCTGATGCCGTCGAAGAGTTTCGTGATGTATGAACCATACGGAGTGGCATTGATAATAGCGCCTTGGAATTATCCGTTTCAATTGATGTTAGCTCCTTTGGTTGGAGCCATTTCTTCGGGATGTTGCGCCGTGATGAAGCCGTCGCCTTATTCACAATATACTTCGGAAGTGATGCAGAAGATAATTGACGAGACTTTCGATAAAGAATATATCACGATGATTCAGGGACATAGAGACGTCAATCAGGCTTTGTTAGCACAGAAATTCGATTTTATATTTTATACAGGAAGCCCGGATATGGGTAGAGTCGTGATGGAAGCAGCGTCGAAGAATCTCACTCCTGTCGTCCTTGAACTCGGCGGAAAAAGTCCGTGCATAGTAGATAAAGACTGTAACATTGATTTTGCTGCGAGAAGAATCGTTTGGGGAAAGACAATAAACGCCGGTCAGACCTGCGTCGCTCCTGATTATCTGATGGTGCATCGTGATGTTAAAGACGAATTGCTTAAAAAGATGATTTATTATGTGAAGAAATTTTATGGTGATGACCAACAACAATCTCATTGCTATTGCAGAATCATCAGCGACAAAGCATATCAACGATTGACATCTTATCTCGACGAAGGAAAAATACTCTTTGGTGGAAAATGCGATGCCGAAGAAAGATATATCCAGTTTACACTTTTGGAGATTAAAGACACAAAGACACAAGGTCTCAAGGACGCAAAGCCTCTAACTGACTCTACGACTTCACAACTCTGCGACTTTGAGTCTCTGCGACTTTGTGACTTAAAAGTAATGACCACAGAAATATTCGGTCCGATTTTACCAGTTATAGAATTTGACAATATTAATAAGGTGTCGGAATTTATTTCTAATCGACCAAAACCATTGGCTTTATATTATTTCGGAAATGATGCTGCTGCGATGGATGTCTTGAATAGAACGACTTCAGGCGGCGTTTGTATCAACGACACTATTTTACATGTTGCCAACGAACATCTGCCATTCGGCGGGGTAGGGGAGAGCGGCATGGGGAAATATCATTCTCATGAGAGTTTCCTGGCGTTTAGCAATAAACGGGCTGTTTTGAAATCATCCAACAAAATCGATTTCGCAATGAAATATCCTCCATACGAAAAGATGGATTTGATAAAGAAGTTGATGTAAGGAATTTTTACTTAAATAAAATTCGTGAACATTTCGAATAATTATTCCAGCTCCCTTATATTAATTAATAAGGTATTCCGTCCTCCGTCCTCCGCTTCCGATATTATAAACCTGGCGTTCCGGCTATGCCGTCGGGCTTTCCGCTGTATCTTTGCTCGCTCCGTTCGCAAAGGATGCCGCTGCAATCCCTAACGCGTCAGGCGCTCGTGAGCATAGGGGAGTCCTCTCTAATTAATAAGGTATTCCAAACTCCGTCTCCAAACTCCGTTTCCGTCTCCAAAATCATGAATCGTGCGTTCCTCCAGCAATAAAAAGGAGGTCCGAAACGCATCGGTTTTCGTCATGATTTTGCGATTTTGTGATATTTTCCGTGATAAAACGCGTCGATAATCTTCAAAAAAGAGGCTGAAACAGGCTAAAAAAGGCTGTTTTTCTCGGAAACTGGCGCAAAACTGCCCCTGTAACGCATTGCTGTTCAGCGAGATGAAAAATAATTGAAAAATAAATGAAAAAAAGTTGAAAAAGTGTTGGAGGGAAAGGAAAAAGTAGTACCTTTGCACTCGCAAAACAACGGGAACGGTGCTGAAGGAAATGAGGGAGGTTGTTGAGCGGAAGTTCTTTGAACGAATGATCCAAGCAAAGTCTGAAAGGTAAGAGTACAAGAGTACGAAAAAGAAACGACCTTATCAATTCAAAGCGGATAAATCCCGAGAGCACAGAATAAAAAAATAAAAGAAATATCAACTTTACAA
>JAGBVS010000136.1 GCA_017630195.1 Bacteroidales bacterium
AGTGTTAAGTTTTTCTGCTCTGTTGTCGTAATGGTTGATGATATTATCTTCAAAGTTAAAGACGAATATTTCATTATTCATATTAAAAACGGGATCATAAATAGGCTTCTCGAAAAGTGCCTGCGCCTCGCCTCTCCATCCCATCGGACCGAATTTCCTTACGTTCTCCATCAACATGCAGCCCTCTTCCCATCTGATATGTTCAAGGACAGTAGTGTCAATCTTCTTTTCTTCATTTTCACCGATGTCGAAATAATAAAGCTCCTGACATCTGTTCGTATATAAATGCGTGATGATGACTTGGTCGGTAGCAGCCGAGACATGAGCGTGGATGTACAAGAACTGTTCTATTCTGATTCCCATCGTAAGAACCATGCCAGCATATTCATCGCCTCGCATCATCGTTCCAACCCAATAAGCAGAATCCTGACTCAAGACATGAATCTGGTCATAGACATCTTTATAAAAATGGTCGAACTTACGAGGAAGCTCTATCTCAGCCAAAGTGTCGAAATCATACGAAAGATGAAGAAGAGAATAATTTCGCATCCTGTGAGCGAGGAGATATATGCCTTGTTCATTCATCTCATAATCGGCGACGCTCACCACCTTATTATCATACGCTACATGCGGAACGTTTTCCACTATCGTCACTTCTGGCAGCTCGTAAAACTTCATGAACATCTTTACTGTAAAGAATTTATTCTTAATATCGTCTTCAGTAATCTTATATTCCATCTCGTGATAAGCCACATGGCTGAAGTCCATCATATCACCGGCTTTCACGGAACGCAGTTTCAGTTCGCCGCGCCAGTCGGAAATACCGAGAAGATAGCCGTCGTCATTGCGGACGCTGACATTCTGCATCGGCTCGCCATTGTCGTTAACGACTTTGACTTCAATATCTACTGTTTTCTGCGCGAAAGATGTCATTCCGCAGAGGATAAGTGTGATTGTGAGTAGTAGTTTTTTCATATCGTTTTATTTTTTTGCTGTGAGCTATGGGTTTTGAGTTGTGAGCTAAAGATTTATCCTTTCAATATACGATTTAAACTCATTCAAGGCGTTTCTTCTCATTGTAACCGAGTAGAGGGTTCCTTTGTAGATGATTATCTTTTCTGTAAGCCAGCTATCAGCTTTTGCTACAGCTGTCGTCTTTCCTGTTTCGACATCGATTTCATTTACTACAGAACCGAATATGGTATAGAATTTTCCAAAGGCTTTGTCTTTATATATCTTATAACGCCAAAAGTCTTCCTTCGTTGGATAAACAATATCACATTCTCCAAGTTTATACATACCTTCATCATAACGAAGTATCTTACCGTTGAAATGATCAAAATAATATAAGGTTTTGTCGAATATGTCAAGATGATTGTCTTTTGTATGATACCATGCAAACTTAACAAAGCGTTCCCAGTCATCAGCGCTAGGACCGCCACCAAGCATAGGATGATCAATATGCCATTGTCTTTCAACTTTGATATCTCTGTACGATTTCATGTCGTTACAGACAAACATCATCTCCTTTTCTTTGGATTCTTTTTTAATCCTGAAGAAATTGGAGATATATCCATCCATCAGCAATTCATTGAAATAAATGTATTTATCAGTCAAGAAAATAATATTATTCAATACCTTGTTATAGCGTTCCTTTTCCGTAGGA
>JAGBVS010000137.1 GCA_017630195.1 Bacteroidales bacterium
AAGTTGCTCGAATCTTGGGCGTATCAGCATTCGCTAAAACACCTATTCGAGAGTTGCTCGCAAAAGACCAGCCAACAATCGAAAACCAAAATATCAAAGAACTAAAATTATTTTAATAAAATTTATTGCATCAGTAGTAATTCATAATTGAAAATTGACATTGACAGTTTAATGTTCGAAATTCAACAGCCAAGGTTCAAAAAAACTTGTAGTCTTGTGGTCTTGTAGTCTTGTTGACTTTTTTCCTATCTTTGCATCTATGAGAATATTTCTAATTTTGATATTATTAGCCTTAGGATGTCGACAGTCAATAGTCAACGGACAACAGACTTCGTTTTTTGTGTCAACGGACAATACAAAAGACATACACTATCTCATCGTCACTCCTAACAACAGCGACATCGCTCGATGGGCTGACACTCTTGCCAGATTCCGCAACGAACAAGGCATCTACACTAAAGTTGTCAATATCGATGATATATGCGAGAACAAACCTATTCCTTTAAGAGATTATTTCAAATATATTTATGAAAACTGGGAAATAGCGCCTTCTGCCATTCTTCTCTTCGGCGATTATTCCACCGACGCTTCTCAAGGCATCACTTCTTTTTACCAGATAAATTATCACGAAAACAATATCAAGTATCTCGCTGACAACAAACTCGTCGATTTCAACAACGACAATCTCCCTGAGTTGGTGATAGCTCGTATGCCGGCTGCTGACGCTCAGCAAGCGGAACTGATGGTTAAGAAAACCATTCGTTATGAAACTCATCCTTCCACAAATCCTGATTATTACAATCGTCCTGTGACAGCGATGGGTTTCGAGGAATCCAAATGGTTTCAGTTGTGCTCCGAAATTATTGCAGGCTATTTTGAACAAAAAGGCAAGACACCTAACCGCCTTAACGCCATCAACACAGGTCTCCCCGACTCCGTATGGTCAACAGGTAAAAACACAAATTTGATTATAGATTATTTCGGAGAAAATGGATTGAACTATATTCCTGACAATTTGAAGCATCTTACCGATTGGGATGCCAACCAATATGATTTGACTCGCGCCATCAACGAAGGTACCTTCATCGTACAACATCGCGACCATGGCACTTTTCAAAATTGGAGCAACCCATATTTTTCAAATTATGAAATCGACAGATTGCAAAACGAAGATCTTACTTTCATCATGTCTGCCAATTGTCAAACCGGCGACTTCAACTATGGTGAAGGCAACAACGACTGTTTTGCAGAAAGATTCTTAAGGACAGAAAACGGCGCTGTCGCTGTAGTGGCAGCTTCTCAAATATCATATTCATTCACCAACGACACCTACGTCTGGGGATTCTACGACTATCTCTGGAACGACTTCATGCCTATGTCTGGCGATAACACAACAAAATTCAAATATCCCGCTTTCGCTAACTTTTATGGCAAATATTTCCTTCAACAATCATCATGGGCCAATTTACTTTATAAGGAAATAACATTCAATCTATTTCATTATTTCGGCGACGCTTTTCTGCAACTAAACACCGAAATGCCGAAAGAAATAAATATATACTATCCGAAAGAAATCGCCACAGATTGCAGTTCATTTTACATAAAAAAAGATGCTGACACAAGAGTCGCTTTTTCCATTAACGGAGAAATCATAGCAACTTCATACAACGACGACAGTCTTATTGGAATCAAACCTTTATATAAAGAAAATAAGATTAAGGTTGTTGCGACAAAACAAGATCATTTCCGTCACGAAGGATATATTGAAGTTAAAAGTCAATTGAAATATGACGACATAAACATCTACCCTAATCCTGCTAAAGATATTTTATTTGTCGAAGGAAAGGACATCAAACTGATAGAAATTTATAATACTTTAGGACAGATGTTAATTAAAATTAACAATGATGAATCAAAAGAAAGAATTGATATTGATTGCAATATGCTAAAAAAAGGACTCTTTCATCTTCATATCATCTATGAAGACAAAAGAGTCGGCAAATCTTTTATAGTGAAATAATTATTCTACTTTTTCTAATTTTGTATTATCAGCCCACTTGTCGATGTTGAAAGTCAAGCTGAAACGAAGTGTGTTTTCGAGAGGATTTTGACCTGATGTTGCAGTGTTGTTAACAGGAATCAAGTAAGATACATCAAGAGAGAACACATTGTAGCGGAGACCAGCGCCGAGAGTTACATAGCGGCGGTTACCTTTCATTTGAGCTTCGTGGAAGAAACCACCACGAACAGTAAACACTTGGTTGTACCAATATTCAGCACCGAAGCCTAATGTAAATTCTTTAAGTTCTTCTTTAAATCCACCTGGAGCGTCATAGAATGATTGAATCATACCTTGGACCAAACCGACTTCGTTGTCCATACCTGCTGCAATAACAGGTCCTCCGTTTGCGCCAACTGAATCTGCATAATAAGTTGGAGGTGTTGGGACGAGAAGTTTATTGAAATCTACTGAAAATGCCAAAGAGTTATAATCATCGATATCGAGTTTCAATGTTGGACCAAAACGAAGGTTTGTAGGGATGAAGTCTTTATCGAGAGTTGATTCATCATAATTCATTTTAGAACCTATATTTGTGATAGCAGCACCCCATGAGATATTAGCGCCGATATTGTTGAACCATTCAACGTCTCTTGTATAATATACAGCGACATCAGCAGCAACTGAAACTGCTGGCTTTGAATATGTGTCTATACCTTGTGTAAGATTTGAATATATAAAACGACCAGCTACAGAACCTGAGATATATTTACCTAACTTACGAGAATAAGCGACATCCACTGCCCACTCGTTTGGTGAATATGTTCCTAAATCTTCGTTGTTTGGATCTCTATAGTTAATGTCACCGAGAGTAAAATAACGCATTGTTGCTGCAACAGTTGATTTTGGACTAACACGTTTTGCCATTCCCAAATATGCGATATTCATATCGTTAACTAATGTTCTAAGCCATGGGCTGTATGCAAGACCTACAGAAAAATCTTCTTGTATAAATGCATATTTAGCAGGATTCCAGTGCATTGAATAAACATCAGGAGATGTTGAAACACCTACATCACCCATAGCGGATGACCTTGCATCAGGAGCGATACTCATAAATGGAACCGCTGTAGAAATGACATTGTACTCTAAATTTTGTCCTAAGACTTCACCAATAGTTGCATCTGATTGCGCATTCACTTTAATGCCTGTGAAAAGCATCACAAACAACAATGTAAAAATTTTAATTCTTCTCATATTTTATCTTATTCATTTAGTTACTAACGAACATTGAATTTTATTATTGCATTTTAATCCTTTTTAAAAAAAATATGCAAAAAATTCAATTTGCAAATATAATAATTATTTAATAATCAATTTAGAATATCCTGATGTTTTTTCATTTTGATTATTAGTTACCGTCACATTATATATATATATACCTGCTGGAAGCTTATCTCCACTATCAGAAGTTCCGTCCCAACTTATAGGATTTATCCTCGCCGTCGTTCCGTAACTTGTCTCTTCTATACACTTAACCAACTGTCCCACAATATCATAAATCCTAATTTCAATTTCTATTTCATTATCTTTCTGATTATGTTCAAAAGTGAAATTGGTATTATCAGACATAGGATTAGGATAATTTACGACATTTTCAATATCAATAATTTTTCCTTTAACAACATTAAAACGAATAGTTGTCGAACTTGAATTATTGTAAATATCCCAAGCACGGAATGTAAGAAGATGTTCACCTTCGTTCAAATTATAAAATTTATACGACAATGTTCCGAAATCATCTTCCGACATCGGAGCCTCATAAAACTGATTAAGAGAATAAGTCTTGTTGGTTGCACCCGACAATGTAGCCGTTATGTCGTGACCGATTCCTGCTGCTGAAGTATTTATACCATTTTCATCTTTCACGTATGCTATCAAAAGTGGATTTTCGTTTGTAATTGACCCATCGACGAATTTTTCATCATCGATATATATTTTTATCTCAGGACCAAATTCGTCAGACTGCGCATTTTGATTCAAGCCACCTATAATAAAATCCGAATATGATCCTTGCGCTTCATCATCGTCGCTATAAGCATAAAAGCTCATCAATCCTCCTCCAAAGCTGTAATTTATATCTTTTGGCAATGTAAAATCCACATCAAAACATCCGTCAACGACAGGCATTTTACCTGTATATATAACATTATCACGCAATTTAAATGAATAAGCGACATCCTGATTACCGTATGTCGTATATGAATTTTCCTTATCATAAACATTTATATGAATCATTCCGTTGAAATCATTCATCAGATTGCCGAACATATCTTTCACAACACCTTTTATATTAACTTTTTGCAAAGCTTTCAATGTATCAATCTGAGCAACTTCATGATTATTTATGGAAATCAGTTCGATTTTATTTTTAGGGAAATTAAGACGAAGAGCAGGATCACCGAAGAAGACATAATCGCGGCAATTATCATCACCTATTTGTTTAGCAGCCATACAAACATCGCCCATTGTAACAAACTCGCCTCCTTCAATATCAAACAAACGCTCATAAAATTTCTTCATCATAGACTGATTATTAGGATTATATGTCACACGAGCTGCAGTGTACATCGCCACAGCGCCACCGTTCTCATTAAGGAACACATATTCTCCAGCCGAAGTTCTTGTATGGTCATCATAACGGCTAAACTCACAAGAAGCCGCAATCATGAAGTTTAGCTTAGGTGAATTTCTCCATGAGAAAATATCATCATTAGTAAGTATTCTTTCTTCCGACCAACCAAGCTCACCGGCATGACCTATATAATTGACTATCAAAGAGCCCAACTCCACTCTATTTGTTATGGCTGCATTACATTCTGGTGAACGCTGACCACTTGATGTTGCAATTTGAGGATATGCGTCAAGATATATTTTATCAAAATTCACATCATTACCCATATTATCTTTAACTATCTTCTCCAACTGCTCTGCATGCGACATATAATAATTATGGTCATCATCCGCAACGAAAGTAATGAGCTTTCGCCAATGTCCCATAGCGTCTTCGTCCTTGCTGATATATTTTTCAATCTTATCAACGACAATAGTCGCCTCATCAAGAGTATTGACAGGCATTCTTCCTATCGCCACATCCGGAGCTGAAAATTCAGTCGTCATATTACCTTCATTATCATCTAAACTCACAAAGAAATCATCGAAAACATTAGACGATGTTGTAACTGAATGTACCGACTGGAATGATGGAACGAAACATACATTTCCGCTTTTGTTTTTGAAGTCGTATGAACAATCGCCGAAAAGAAGAACATATTTCAATCTTTTATCAGATTTGTCATATACCATTTTAATATAATCACGGATTGCTGCCACATCCAAAGCACCGCATGAAAACTCGTTATATATCTGCTCCGGTGTTACTATTTTTATTACCAAATCATCAATATTTGAATGCAAATTTTTAAGGCGTTGCGCCTGTGATTGGAAATCAGGATGAGTAACAATAAGATAATCTATATCGTATTCGGAATGAAGATTTTGATTTCCTACAGCAGCGACAAATGTAACAGTTTTAAATCCGCTGTTATTAAAAGCAATAAATTCAGTATTGCCTGCTCCATTCACAATGAACGAAGCAACATCCGAAGCATATTGAAGATTTATCTTTTCTGGTTCGACCGGATTCGTCACATTCCACACTTGCAATGCGTTAGTAGCATTCTTAATCTCATAGCGATATTTTTTTGAATCGTCGTTACATTCCGGATTTCTGAAACTCATAACGTCGCCAACCATCGATAATTCTCTCCATGCATTTATCGTTATATAATCGAGCCATCCCGACGACGATGAGGCATTTTTAGTATAGTCAACATCGATAACAAATTCATCATTTGAAGCATTGAATTTCACGTTACTTGTACTACCTTCTTTTGCGTAGGCACTTGTCGAAGAAACCTTTGTAAAATTAACAAACGACAATCTTTCCCCATTTAAGCTAAATTCAAAAGACGCAGATGAAATCGTGTTGCGAGAAGCCATCTCTGCCTTCAAGTTACATTTTTTATTTTTGATAAGATTGGGGAATTTAAAAGCATACGACATCGATGTCACTGCATCATATTTATCGCCATACCATGTAGCGCCCATGTTATTAAGGTTATACAAATCATCTTCTTTATGCTGATAATCAAGAAAATGTCTGACTGTTTCGTCTGCTGTTCCATCAACAGACTCAGCATTTTGGATTCTTTTTCCCTCTCCGAGATCTGCTGTCATAAAAACATAAGAAAAGTCAGAATACGGATTAAGTTCCCTGACGAAAACACCGTTATCCAACTTCCAAGAGACAGGACCTTTAGCATAAAAAAGAATATAGTCATTTTCGTTGAAAACGCCGTCATTCTCACCATGAACATAAATAGGAATCTCCACCAAATCATCATATCGCTGCGTCTTGTTAGGAAGAGGTAAAACTCCTCCTCCATTATGATATATTCTGATATTTTTTGGATTCATCGATGACACAGGAACACCCATTGAGGTAAGTTCTGAATAAGTAATTTTATACATTCCGGTGGATGTCAATGACATTTTATACCATTTGCCTGTAGCAAGCACCGAATTTTCTTTATATGACTTTTTTGATTTTCTTTCAGACTGCTTAAAAACATACGACACATTACATGATACGATTCGCATTATAGTATCGTTATTTTTATAAAACGGCGAAAGCAAAAAATAAACATTAGAATTTTCACGAGAATTTAAAACTGAATATTTATAATAAGGTGTATTATGAATATCATCTGGAAGATAATCGATTTCGTTGTGAGGAACAGGTTCTGAATCCAAGATTTCAACTTTAAAATCAACTTCAATATCATCATCCCAAACAGGAATCATCTTGAAAAAAAACGGACTCAAATCCTCACAATCATTTTTATAATATGCGCCGTCAAACGACAAACGAAATAAAGTTTCATTATTTACATTATATTTTTCAATTTCGTTCCATCTAAAATCAATAGAGAATGCTTCTCTTGTTTGCGCTTTCAGTGTGTCATTAGAAAAAGACAAAAAAACAATGATTAAATATACTAATGTATTACAACGACTTACGTTAAACATAAATTTAATATTAATTAAGAATATAAAAACAAAATTTTTAACGAAAATAATAATTTTTTATTGTCAGAAAACATTTAAAAAAAAATAATATTTTTTCATTTTAATTCAAAAAAAATTCGTAAAATTGCACTCTAAATTCTGTAATGAATTAATTTACTTAATTTACAATAAAACAGAGTATTTCATAGTTATTGAATAAGTTAAAAATCATAATAATGCGTAAGAAAAATTTTATTAAATCATTACTTGCAACTTTTTGTGTGAGTTTATTGTTAGTTTCTTGTGGCAAAGAACACAGTGCATCACGCACTACTGGTTGGAATTACAATGACCCAGAAAATGGCGGTTTTAATGTTGTAGATGCACCAATGCAAATCACAGGTCCTGGTCTTGTAGCGATTGAAGGAGGTACATTTACTATGGGTGCAACTACAGAAAACCCATATTATGAATGGAATAACAATTCAAGACAAGTTACAGTATCTTCATTCTATATGGACCAAACAGAAGTTAGTAACTTGGATTATCTCGAATACATCCATTGGTTGAAAAGAGTTTATGGCTCAGATTATCCTGAAATGGTAAACAGAGCTCTTCCTGACACATTAGTATGGCGTACTTCATTGACATACAATGAACCAATGGTTGAAATCTACTTCCGTCACCCTGCTTATAGGGATTATCCTGTTGTAGGCGTTACATGGTTACAAGCCAACGAATATGCTTTATGGCGTTCAGACCGCGTTAACGAAAAACTGTTAGTTGACGCTGGCGCTTTATCATACAACAACAACCAAAGCAAAGACAATTACTTCAGCACTGACGCTTATTTAGCTGGTACTTATGTTAGCACAGTAAACAATGCAACTGAAGTAACAGAAACAATGTCTGGAGAATCTATCAGCAATGACTTATATGCTGACAGCACATCTGTAAATACAAGCGTAAATGCAGGAAACAGCACAGACAATTTCGTAAATCCATCAGAAAATTTAAAAATGGAAGATGGTATCATCCTTCCTAAATACAGACTTCCAACAGAAGCAGAATGGGAATATGCAGCTTTAGGCCTCATCGGTAATACACAAAACGAAGTCATCATGGAACGTAAAGTTTATCCATGGAATACAGATGGCTTGAGATCAAACATCTATTCATTCCAAGGCAGCTTCATCGCCAACTTCAAAAGAGGTAAAGGTGACTACATGGGTGTTGCAGGTAGCTTGAACGACGGCTCTGTTTTCCCAGCTCCAGTAGCAACTTATTGGCCAAACGATTACGGCTTGTTCAACATGGCCGGCAACGTTTCAGAATGGGTTCTCGACGTATATCGTCCTCTTTCTTACGAAGACTTCAACGATTATAACCCTTACCGCGGTAACTTCATCGCAATTAACAATATCCCAGATTCATTGTTAACAGATGTAACCAACGATTCAATCAAGAAAATACTCCATGAAACATACAACCTCAACCATAAAGACGGTGACTATATGTCAATTTTAAACTATCAAACTTCCCCAAGTGAATCGTCAGAAGTTTATACAAGCCATATGTATGATTATGGTAAAACAACATTGATTTCCGACAAATCACGTGTTTACAAAGGTGGTTCTTGGGCTGATGGTCCTTATTACTTGAGTCCATCTATACGTCGCTTCATGAACGAAGACGAAAGTTCATCAACAGTTGGTTTCAGATGCGCCATGAATAAAATTGGCAATGCATTAGCAAGATAAATCATTCATTTATAATAATGTAAGCCGTCTTTTTATTGACGGCTTTTTTTTTAACAATGAAAACATTAGAAAAAATTTATCAATATTATTCTGAAAAATATCTTGTATCAACAGATAGTCGCAAGATAGAAAAAGGCTGCGTTTTTGTCGCTCTTAAAGGTGAACACTTCGATGGCAACGACTTCGCATACCAAGTGGCTGAAGAAAATGTAGCCGCATGCGTCATCGCCGACAGAAAAAATCTTCCTCATCATGAACGTCTGTTTATTGTGGAAGACAGCCTGATAACTCTTCAGGAACTTGCAAAACTTCATAGAGAAAAATGCAACATTCCTATTATTGGAATTACAGGAACTAATGGAAAGACAACAACTAAGGAATTGGTTGCTTCTGTACTTTCAAAAAAATTCAATCTAATTTATACTCAAGGTAATTTCAACAATCACCTCGGACTGCCTCTTACAATATTACGCATAAAACCTGATACTGAAATGGCTGTCGTCGAGATGGGTGCTAACCACCAGAATGAAATCGCACATTTATGTACAATAGCAAAACCAGACTTCGGAATAATTACAAATATTGGTAAAGCCCACCTCGAAGGATTTGGCAGTTTCGAAGGTGTTGTTAAAACAAAAAACGAATTATACGATTTTATAAGAAGTAAAAAAGGCAGTCTGTTCGTAAACCACGATAATGATTTATTGATGAATCTTTCTAAAAATATCGATTCACAAACTTACGGTAAAGACAACAATGCAAATATTAAAGCCGACATTATTTCATCAAATCCTTATCTCTGCATCAATTGGGATGATACTGAAATAAAGACAAATTTAGTAGGCGACTACAATTTTGAAAATGTGATGGCTGCAATATCTGTAGGTCAATATTTTAATGTTGAAAAAGAACTTATAATAGAAGCATTAGAAAACTACACCCCTACAAACAACCGTTCGCAATTCATAAAAAGCGACAAAAACGAAATCGTGATGGATGCCTACAACGCAAACCCTGTAAGCATGAGCCACGCAATTAAAAACTTCAGAAATATCAGCTCTGAAAACGCATTATTAATATTAGGTGACATGAGAGAGCTCGGTAATGATTCTGAAAAAGAACACAAAACTATCATCAATCTTATCAATGAACTTCATTTTGATAATGTTATGCTCGTTGGTCAAGAATTTAAAAAGGCTTCAGACAATAATTTCTTGTCTTTTATTAATGTTGACGACTTGATCAATTACATAAATCAAAATAAAATCTCAGGAAAGAAAATTTTAATAAAAGGTTCTAACAGCATCCATTTGGAAAAAATCATTAACATCTTGTAATTATGAGAGATTTTAAAGTAATAGGATTGATGTCAGGAAGTTCGCTCGATGGTGTTGATATTGCTTACGTCAATTTCAGCCACGACAACAAGAAATGGTTCTTTCAAATAGTGGAAGCCGGCAATGTTCCATACCCTGAATACTGGAAAGAACAACTAAGCTCTGCTTTCAATAAAGACAAAGAAGAACTCAAAGAACTTGATATTGAATACGGCAAATATTTAGGTACCATAACGAAAAAATTCATTAAGAAATATGAGATGGAACCTAAACTTATCGCCTCTCATGGACATACTATTTTTCACCGACCGGAAGAAGGCTTCACACTTCAAATAGGAAACGGTCAACAAATAGCCAATGAAACAGGAATAATGACTATCAACGATTTCCGAACAGAAGACGTAGAAAAAGGAGGTCAAGGAGCGCCTCTCGTTCCTATTGGCGACCGTCATCTTTTCGCAGAATATCCAATATGCCTTAACATTGGCGGAATAGCAAATGTCTCTTACGAACTTAACAATCAACGTATTGCCTACGACATTTGCATGGCAAACCAATTGCTTAATTATCTCGCAGGAAAATTAGGCTACGATTACGACAACAATGGGAATTTCGCAAAACAAGGCAATATAAACCAAGAATTGTTAAATGTTTTAAACGATAATAATTATTACAGGCAAGAAGCTCCTAAATCATTAGGAAGAGAATTCTTCGAAAACGTACAACATAAAATCATTGACGATTCCAAATTGTCTATAAACGACTTATTAGCAACAGCAACAGAACATATTGCTTTTCAAATAGTTAATACAACTAACAGTTTAGAGCCAACAAAAATGCTCATTACAGGTGGTGGCGCTAAAAACCAATATCTCATTGAAAGAATCAAAAAACTAAGCAGACATGAAATCGTTATTCCTGAAACAATGATTATCGACTATAAAGAAGCTTTGATTTTCGCATTCCTCGCTGCTTTGAAAATGGAAGGCAAAATAAATGTCCTTTCTTCCGTAACAGGTGCTTCTTCTGACAGTTCAAGCGGAAAAATTTGGAATCCGATATAATATTGTAATTAAATAAAAGTTAAATAATAATAAATAATAAAAAAAATAAAAGTATGAATTTGTTAAGTGTTATTATTCAGGCTACCACTGGCCTTATCAATTCTCCTGAAGCAGAAGAGATTAAATTATCATTATGGGAATTAGCAAAAGAAGGCGGTTGGATTATGATCGTGCTCGCCATTTTTTCAATAGTAGCGATTTATATTTTCATAGAAAGATTCATTACCATTAACAAAGCTTCTAAAAAAGACAACAACTTCATGGATAACATTCGTAACTACATGATTGAAGGCAAATTAGATGAAGCAAAAACTTTATGTAAAGAAAAAGACACACCTATCTCAAGAATGATTGAAAAAGGAATCTCTCGTATCGGTAAGCCTCTCAACGATATTCAGACAGCTATAGAAAACGTCGGTAATCTTGAAGTCAGCAAATTAGAAAAAGGTGTCGCTTTAATAGGCATGATTTCAGGTGCAGCTCCTATGGTCGGTTTCCTCGGCACTGTAACTGGTATGATCCGTGCTTTCTACGATATGTCAATGGCAGGCAACAACATTGATATTGAATTACTTTCAGCCGGTATATACGAGGCTATGGTTACAACTGTTGGCGGTCTTATTGTTGGCATCATCGCTTTTTTACTTTACAACATCATCGTTTCTAGAATCGATAATGTTGTTAACTTACTCGAAAGCAAGAGTATAGAATTTATGGACGTATTGAATGAACCAGCTTAAATCAATTCATAATGTATAATGCATAATGACAATTTAAATTATGAATTGTGAATTATGAATTATGAATTAAAACAAGGATAATATGGCAATAAGATCAAGAAATAAAAGAAAAATAGACTTCAATTCGTCTTCAATGTCGGATTTGGTTTTTCTCTTGTTGATTTTCTTCATGTTGACATCTACATTGGTTGCACCTAATGCAATCAAATTATTACTTCCTTCAAGTAATAGCAAAACCATGTCAAAGCAAACAATAACAATTTATGTTGATGATAAAAACAAATATTATCTTGAAGAAAGACCAATAAGCGAAAACAAATTACAATCAGAAATACACGCCGCATTAGCCGGACAAATTGAAGGCACAGTTGTGATCCGTTCCGACAAAAGCGTTGCTGTTCAACATATTGTAAACATCATCGACGCTGTTAATGAAATAAATAAAGATACTGATAATAAACATAAAGTTTTATTAGCAACATCAAATAAGAAATGACAAACAAAAACAAGAATAAAATATACGGAATAATTGGCACTGTTGTCTTTCACGCAATAGTTCTTGTTTTGCTTTTCACTTTATGTTTCAGGACTCCACTCCCACTTCCTGGCGAAGCCGGCGTTGAAGTCAACTTGGGAATGTACGCTCAAGGCATGGGTTATCAAAGCAGTCAACATAAAGAACCTGAACCTGTCAAAGAAACACCTAAAGCTGAAGAACAAAAAGTTGAGCCTAATGAAGTTGTTGAAGAAGAAATCGTTAGTGAAGACGAAGAAATACCTTCTTTGGAACAACCTCAGGAAGAAATAGAAAAAAAAGAAGAGCCTGAAACACAAGAGGAAATAACAGAAGAGCCTCAGGAGGAAAAACAAGAAGAAATCGTTCCTGAAGAAAAACCTGTCGTCAACCAAAGAGCGATGTTCCAAGCGCCTAAAAACAATAAGGAACCATCGTCTGAAGGAGACACTCAAGGCGAAGGCATAAAAGGAAATCCTAATGGATTGAAAGACATAGAGAGATACGAAGGCCAGGGCGGCAGCGGCGGTGGTCCGTCATACGACCTCGGCGGCCGTGGCGCAAAAAGCATACCGTCGCCAAGCAACAAATTCACCGAAGAAGGTACAATTGTTGTCGACATCAAAGTCGATAAAGAAGGACGCGTCGTTGAAGTTAAAATTGGAAAAGGAACCACTATTGTTGACTCTTCAATGAGAGAGGATGCTTTAAAAGCTGCAAAAAACTCTATCTTTAACAAAGACGAAAACGCTCCGGAAATCCAAAGCGGAACAATAACTTATACTTATATCATCAGACAATAAAACAAAAAATCATGAACTATAACGAGACTTTAAATTGGATGTTTAACAAATTGCCAATGTATCAACGCATTGGTGCTGCTGCTTATAAAGCCGACCTCAATACTACTATCGAAATCCTTAAGCATTTAAACAATCCTCAAGATAATTTTAAGTCAGTACATATCGCTGGTACTAATGGAAAAGGTAGCGTTTCTCATTCATTGGCATCAGTATTTCAAGCTGCCGGTTACAAAACAGCTCTCTACACTTCGCCTCACCTCCGCGACTTCAGGGAAAGAATCCGTATCAATGGAAACATGATACCTGAAAATGACGTGGTTAGCTTTATAGAACAACATAAACAAAAATTGGAAGAATTAGAACTTTCATTCTTTGAGATGACTGTTGCTATGGCTTTCGATTATTTCAGCAAAGAAAAAGTTGATATCGCTATCATAGAAGTAGGAATGGGCGGACGCTTGGATTCAACTAATATAATTAAACCTGAACTTAGTCTCATTACTAACATTTCCTTAGACCACGTTAAATTCTTAGGCGATTCCGAAGAAAAAATAGCAGTAGAAAAAGCAGGAATAATAAAAAATGAAACTCCTATCGTCATCGGTGAAACTCAAGAAAAAAGCAAAGATGTCTTTATAAATCAAGCAAATGAAAAAAACAGCCCTATATTCTTTGCCGACCAAATTTTCAACTGCCAAAAGAAAGACAACGTTGTTTTAGAATACAACTCTTACGATATTTTCAAAGATAATAATCTTTACATCAAAGATTTAAAATTCCCGTTATTAGGAAACTATCAAAAGAAAAATCTCGCTACTATAATTTGCGCCTTAGATATTTTAAAAAATAAATTTGACATCAGCGAAAACAATATCTGCAATGGATTGTTAAATGTAGTAAAGAACACCGGATTGATGGGAAGATGGCAGGTCATAAACAGAAAACCTTTAGCTATCGCAGATACTGGTCACAATGTCGCTGGAATCAATGAGGTTAAAAGTCAGTTGGCTGAGACAAAATTTGAGAAACTGCATTTCGTTTTGAGCGTTGTCAACGATAAAGATATTGAAGGAATTTTGGAACTTTTACCAAAAAAAGCAGAATATTATTATTGTAAAGCTGACATCCCAAGAGGTTTAGATGCCAATATCTTGGCAGAAAAGGCATCAAACTGCGGATTAAAAGGAAATGTTTACAATTCCGTAAAAGAAGCTTATGCCTCTGCATGCGCAAACGCAAATGATGGCGATTTGGTTTTCGTAGGTGGAAGTAATTTTACTGTAGCTGAAGTGGTTTGAGAACAAATTATATCTTTTAAATAGAAGTCGTGAAGAAAATTAAAAACGTCATATTATTATGTTTTATGCTGGCGTTCTTAGCATCTTGTTCCATGAGGAAACATATTCCTGATGACAAGATGATATTGAAACACAACATAGTAGAAATTGAAACAAATGACGTTGCTTTTACAAAATCTGACATCACGCCTTATATCTCGCAGACTTCAAATCCCAAGTTCTTAGGCATGATGCCTTTGACTTGGATTTATTATAAAACAGAAAATAAGACAGATAAAAAATTCTTCAACTGGATAAATAAAACCATAGGAAAAAAACCTGTCTATTTTAGCGATGAATTAAAAGATAAATCTAAATCACAAATTGAAAAATATCTCAACGACATAGGTTATTTCAACTCAAAGATTTATACGCAAATAAAAAACAACCGTGGCATAGGCAGCGTAACATACGACATCTATCCAACTACACCTTATATTATTGATGAAATCACTTACAACATCAACGACTCGTCAATATATAACTACGTGAAAAATATTGAAAATGAATTGCCAGTTCAAAAAGGCGACATATACAATGCTTTCGATTTGGATGATGAACGTGATATGATTACAGAATATCTGAAAAATAACGGTTATTACTATTTCACTAAAGACTATATCTTTATGGAAATAGATACCAACTTCTCCGCTCACAAAGCTAATGTCAATATAAGAATCGACAATGCCTTTGACCCTGTAACATTAAAAAACGAAAATCATAAAAAATATTATATAAACGATATTTTCATCTATCCTAAAGGAACCTCATTAAGCGGTCTCGATGTTGATACTGTTCATTATTCTTTTAATTTAGGAAAACGCTTTGGCGATGAATCTTTTTATTTCATATATAACGGTGACCCCAAAATACGATTCAAGACTTTCGATAACCTGATTCAAATTCATAGAGGCCAGCCATACAGCCTTCATTCTGTATCACAAACATATAAGTCACTCAACAACTTAAAAATATATAATTTAACAAACATCGACTTTGAACCTGTAAAAAGTGAAAACGACAGTATCAATCTGTTAAATTGTAATATTGCTTTAAATCGTACTAAAGTCAACTTTTATAGTATCCAGTTAGAAGGCACAAACTCAAGCGGCGACTTAGGAATCCTCGGAAGTTTTACATATCGTAACAGAAACATTTTCAAAGGTTCTGAAATATTCAACATCAGCGTAAAAGCTGGTACTCAGGCTCAATCTGTTCTTGACGACGATGGCAATACAAGTCTTTTCAACACCAAAGAATTCGGTATCGATGGAAGCATTTACTTCCCTAAATTTTTAAGCCCGATAAAACTCAATAATTTCGCCAAAGAATTCCAACCAAGAACAACAATAACAATAGGTTACAATTATCAGTCAAGACCTATTTACGATCGTCAAATCACAATGCTGACATACGGTTACAACTGGATGAGCAACCAACATGAACAACACATACTAACACCTATCACTCTTAACAGCGTTAAAGTCAATCCTACTCCATCTTTTGAGGAAATCTTAGAACAAGAAACCAATCAACGCATCAAAGATCAATATACAAGCCACTTGATTTTTGGTATGGATTACACTTATATATTTAGCAATCAGAATGTCAGATTTCTAAAAGACTTTTTCTATTTTAAGGCGAACATACAATCGAGCGGTAATATTTTATCCGCATTCAACAATACTGATTTAATAAAAACCGTTGACAACTATCACGAAATTTTCGGTATCAGATACGCTCAATATATTCGTTTCGCTTTCGATTTCAGATATTTCCATTATACCAAAGGTGAAAATCAAATCGCTACTCGTTTAATGATTGGCGCTGGCATACCTTACGGCAACTCCAATGATATGCCTTTTGAAAAAAGCTTCTATGCCGGCGGCACTAACGGCATGAGAGGATGGCAGTTCCGCGAATTAGGACCAGGGACCTTCAGCAATCCCGACAAACTCAATATCGAAAGAATCGGCGATATACAATTGGAATTTAACCTCGAATATCGTTTCCCTATTTACAGCATACTTAAAGGAGCCATATTCACCGACATAGGCAACATCTGGACTATGAAAGAAAATGAAACATTCGCCGGCGGCGAATTCCATTTCAACACTTTTTATAAGCAACTCGCTGCTGACGCAGGCTTAGGATTAAGACTCGACATATCATTTTTGCTGTTCCGTTTAGACGTAGCCGCTCCAATGGTAAATCCTGCTTATCCTGAAGGTCAACGATGGAGAATCAGCAAGTTACAATTCAACGACTTCATACTTAACTTCGGTATTGGTTATCCATTCTAATATTATTATTATGGATAGAAACACTTTATTTAATATTTTGTTAAATAACTTCGGCTTCACGCCCACCGAAGGGCAAGCCAAAGTCCTATATCATCTATCTGCTTTTCTTTTATCAGAAAAAGAAAGACCTGTCTATTTATTGAGAGGTTATGCCGGTACAGGTAAAACAACTTTAGTTTCCACTTTAGTGAAGACTTTGCCAAGCATCGGAATGCGTTATCAGCTGTTAGCGCCTACTGGTAGAGCCGCCAAAGTGATGAGCACTTACACAGGAAAACCTGCCTCTACTTTACACAGAAAATTATACAGATTTCAAGTCAATGCCAACGGAGAATTTCGTATGGCAAGAGCAGAAAATAAAGCCAAAGACACTATTTTCATCGTTGACGAATGCTCCATGATTTCAGACCAAGGCGACGGATATTCCTGGTCACGCTCGCTTTTAGACGATTTAATAGAATACGTCTTCAGCGGCAGCTGCTGTAAGCTGCTACTTATCGGAGATTCTGCTCAGCTGCCGCCCGTAGGTCTCGACATTTCTCCTGCGATGGACTTCGACATACTGAAAAACAGCTTCAACCTAACTCTCGCTTCTTACGAAATGAAAGAAGTAATGCGCCAGGCATTGGACTCAGGAATATTATATAACGCTACAGAAATCAGAAATTTAATATCAGCCAACAGCCAATACAGTCTCCCTTTATTAGATATCAACGACTTCTCCGACATTGTTAAGATTGACCCGATGTCGTTCGAGGAATTGCTTTGGCAAAGTTTCGGTGATAAGAGAAACAACAACGATGCTGTAGTCATCTGTCGTTCCAACAAGAGAGCCAATATGTTCAACCAAGCCATCAGAAGCAGAGTGCTGCAAGAAGAAGGCGAACTCTCAGCCGGCGACAAACTCATGGTGGTGAAGAATAATTATTTCTGGACAAGTCAACAAACAACAGACAATAGTCAACAGCCAACAGCCAACAGCCAAATATCCTTCCTCGCCAATGGTGACATGATAGAAATCACGAGAATCAACAAATTCGAGGAGATGTATGGTTTTCATTTCGCTGATGTCGATATTCAGCCAACTGATTATGAAGACGCGCCGACGCTCTCTGTCAAGATTATAATGGAGGCTTTATACAGCGACTCCCCTGCCCTAACCAATGATGATGCAAAGAGACTGTACCAAGCCGTGGAAGAAGACTATATGGACATCCCAAGAGCGGCAGACCGACGCAAGGCCATGAAAGAAAATCCATATTACAATGCCTTACAAGTCAAGTTCGGTTACGCCCTGACATGTCACAAGACACAAGGCGGACAGTGGAACAATGTGTTTGTAGAAGCCCCATATCTACCCGACGAGACCACCTTAGAACTTGGCGACCTCCGCTGGCTCTACACCGCCATGACCCGAGCCAAAGAAAAAGTATATTTAGTTAATTTTAAAGACGAATGGTTTACACGTTGAACCACACCGTCGTGTCTGAATTTTAAAACATCCGCTATCCGTCTCCAACATCCGTCTCCAATATCCGCCTCCGCTTCTTCTCGCAGAGACGCTGAATAACGCAGAGAATTACTTTGCGATACTTTGCGACTTTGCGTGAAACATTCAACACCTGAAATCGTCTCTGAGGGACTATTCGAATCTAAAAACTTCAAAAAACAGAAGAACTTTGGCTTTTGAACTAAGGCTGTTGGACCTTTTTTTATTGAAGGAGTGATGGAGTAATGAAGTAATGAAGTGATGGAGTGATGTGAAAAACTCCTCTAATCCCTCTATTCCCTCTAATCCCTCTAATCCCTCTAATTCCTTAAGTCCCTCAAATCCCTGAAATCCAGAGTTCCTGAAATCCTAAAAAAGAACCCCAGAAAATTTCTGAGGTTCTGAGTTCTTGATATTTAAAATCTTATTTTACAACAATCTTGTCATTAAATGTTGTGCCATTATCTAGAACAACCTTCATCATATAGACGCCGTTTGACAAACTGTTGATGTTGACGGTTTCCAAATTGAAGTTTTGTTCGTGATAGAGTTTGCCGTCTAAGCCGTAAATCTCTACTTTCTCTACATTGACATCTGGCGAGAAACTGATGTTGATTACATCATTAGCTGGATTTGGATAGAAACTGTAAGGGCGATTGTTGTTAGGATTTTCAGAGATGACAGTGCCGTTGTTGTCAACTATTAATACCAACGGAAAAAATGACATTGAATTTTCGTTACATGTAAAATCTCCCCATCCACATATTATTACTCCGCCGTTCTTCCGTACACAAGACGAATATGTAACAGGCGACCCCCAAAGAGCATTAGGGCATGTCGTATAAATATCCACATTCCATTGTGTATTTAAATTATTGTCAACATATGCAACATAAAGTTTGTTAATGCCTGTGTCCATCTCTCTTTTTATATAATTAACATATACAGATCCGTCATCACACATTGTCAAGCATCCGACATTGGGTATGAAAGGTATATCCACACTATTATTTTCAAAGAATCTGTTGTGTTGCAGCATTTCAAAATTTTTGTTGAATTTTGTCAGTTGTATAGCAGTGGTGTTTATGTTGTTTTTTGTATCCATTACCGTCAAACATGTCGCAAAATTGCCGTCTTTCAATCTTATCATCTCATACATGCCAATAGTTGGATTCACACGTACTTTATTGTCAATCTCGTAAACATCGATGATTCTTGAAATCTCCATATTTTCATCGATTATTATAACAACCATACTGCCATTCCATAAGAAAACTCCACTATCGGAATTGTATTCTGTTTTTGGAACGAAAACTCCGTAACTAAGAGGTTCCTCGTCATATACAAACATTGTGGATTTTTTAATATTATACTCATAAAAAGAAAGATCTGAAAAAAATATTTCCTTAACATTACCCCAAAGATCCATCTTTATGAAAATAATGTCCGCTTCATTTTCCCATACTGCGCAAAAAACAATATCATTGTTATGGTCTATAAAAGGATTTGAAATGCAGCTTACATTTACATTGTCGTATTCAAATGGAATATCTATCGTGTCGGTTATGTTCAAATCGCCATCAAAAAACATTGCCGTATAATAATATCCGTTTTCATTATGATAGAAATCAGCGAGAATATAACTGTCATCTTCGTATGGATTTTTTGTCAATATACATTTTCCCAACATCATTCCTAGTTTTGGGAATGCCACGAAAAGAGAATCAAGACGTTCTGCATTGTCATTGATTTTTATAATATTTGTACCAATTGTAGTTATATTGACACATTGGCCTTCTTCAGTTTCTTCCAATACACAGTAATTTTCAAGTTCTATAATGCTCCCATCATCCAATTCCAAAACGTCCATACTGCCGATATAATCCTTGTATAGACTTTCATATATAGTTACCGATTGTGATGGCATATTATATGCCATCACAACCAATATTATAATAAAAATTATTTTTTTCATATGAAAAAGTTGTTTTAGGCGGGTTCTATTTATTAACTTTTTTCTCTTAAATTATGGGCAGAACCGCATTATTCCCATGATTGAAGATTTATATTGAATCAGATTATAAAAAAAGTCTCTGTAATGAATGTGTAATACATATCTTCCAGAGACTTTCATTTAATGAATCTGTTCTTTCCTAATATTTGTATGTTATTTTCCATATTATATCCTTTCATTTTTCAGTTCAGCAAAGTTTATAATTTTATTTCAGAAAAGCAATAGTTTTTTAGTGTTTTTTTTATAAAAATATGGGGTAACTTATGGATTATCTACTATTTAGTTTACAATCCAATCGGGATGATACTTCTTTATCTGCACCAATCTGCACATGTTATAGACAAGATTCGTGAATCCGATGTAGAACTTTGCCATTACCATTCCCACTCCTCTGAAAAACAGTCCCTTCATGCTCTGTTCCATGAAACCATAGACATGTTCGATGCGGCAGCGTGTCTTCGACTTGACTCTTGTTTCGGTACTATCACGAAACTTGCGTCAACTATCTTTCCCTCATTGACAATCAGTCCCATCGACGCAAGCTGCTCATTGAACTTCTCAAAAAGCTTTATGCCGATTCCTGCGTTAGCCATGATGTTCTTCTATTTCCACACTGTCTTCTCGTCGGGAACGTCATCTATGCTATGAATGTCGAGAAACTCTCTGAAGCTCATCCTGTCCTTTATCTGATACTCGACTTGATTGTCGCTGATGTTGTATAGTCTCTGAAGAAACAGCACCTTCAGCATGAAAACGGGGTCGATAGGCTTGCGGCCTGCATTGTTCTTCTTGCTGTTGTTTGTAAACAACTTCTCAAGTTCACTCCTAAACTGTTCAAAATCAACAATCTCTTTCAACATCACAAGCGGATTCCCCATCTTCGATAACGATTCCAGTGTGTTTTCCTGTTCAAACAAGCCTGATTCTGTTTTCTTCTGATATTTCATATATTTTCAAATTTATAGCAAATATAACAAAAATATCATTTTAACCTAATGATTGTCAGTGCTTTAATTTATAGAAGTTGCCTATATATGAATAATAGAGAGCTTTTTTATTATTGCTTATAGAAAAGTTATAGTAACCTTCATCGAGAAATAGTTCGGCTAATCTTGTATGTATAAGATTAACAAATCTTATCTTTTCATACACCTCAGGATTATCAACTTTAGCCTTTAGCCTTTTGTCTTTCTTCCTTAGACTTTTGTCTTTCGCCATCAAATCCTCCATAATCTCCAAAGCAATGAGATAATGCTCGCAGGCGCCTACGATGTCGTCTTTTTCCGTGAGACCCACAGCGTGGTAGTAATGCGCTTTAGCGCAGTTGAAGTTGATAAGTCTATAAGTCAATGTGTCTATTAGGTTAGGCTTTAAACCATGCAATTTACTAAACTTGGATTGGTGACGCCTGACAGCAGATGACTGACAGCTATTAAGGCTATCAAAAAACTCCACGGCTGCTTTCACTTCTTCGAAGTTGTATTGTGGAAGGTAGTTTTTATATAAGGAATCAGCTTTACGAATCTGCGATTCGTGGAAACGAATTTCGGAAGCGGATATTGGAGTCGGAGTCGGAATATTATTTCCGTTTCCGTATCCGCATCCATTATCCGGATTCGGGACTTGCTGAAAGCCGAAGGCTAATAATATAAAAAGCACAAGTATTTTCATAGTTGCAAAGATAAAAAAAAACCGCCCATTACTGAGCGGCTTTATTATGAATTATGCATTATAAATTATGCATTATTTTTTGCGTGGATAGTAAGATACGCTACCAAGTTCTTCTTCAATACGGAGAAGTTGGTTATACTTAGCCATACGGTCTGAACGGCTTGCAGAACCAGTTTTGATTTGGCCTGAATTTGTTGCAACTGCGATGTCAGCGATTGTTGAATCTTCTGTTTCACCTGAGCGGTGGCTGATAACTGCTGTGTAACCATTACGTTGAGCTAATTCAACAGCGCGGAGTGTTTCTGTAAGAGAACCGATTTGGTTAACTTTAACGAGGATTGAGTTAGCGCAACCTTCTGAGATACCGCGTTGTAAATATTTAACGTTTGTAACGAACAAGTCATCACCAACTAATTGGCAACGGTCGCCGATCATATCTGTGAGGATCTTCCAGCCTTCCCAGTCGTTTTCTGCCATACCGTCTTCGATTGAATCGATTGGATATTCAGCAACGAGTTTAGCGAGGTATTCAGCTTGTTCTTTGCTTGAGTAAACAGCACCACCTTCTTGTTTCCAAGTGTAGTCATATTTACCATCTTTGAAGAATTCTGAAGAAGCACAGTCGAGAGCGATTGTAACATCTTTACCTGGTTCGTAACCTGCTGCTTTGATAGCTTGGAGAATTACGTTAAGAGCGTCTTCTGTACCTTCGAGATTTGGAGCGAAACCACCTTCATCACCTACTGCTGTGCTAAGACCACGATCTTTAAGCACTTTTTTGAGGTTGTGGAATACTTCAGTACCCATGCGGATGCCTTCTTGGAAAGATGTTGCACCTACAGGACGAATCATAAATTCTTGGAAAGCGATAGGAGCATCTGAGTGTGCGCCACCATTGATGATGTTCATCATTGGCACAGGAAGTGTATAAGAATTAACACCACCGATATATTTGTAAAGAGGTAAACCAAGGTAGTCAGCTGCAGCTTTAGCAACAGCTAAAGAAACGCCGAGTATAGCATTAGCACCGAGTTTAGATTTTGTTTCTGTTCCGTCGAGAGCAATCATTGCTTCATCGATAGCAATTTGATCTAAAGCATTCATACCTATCAATTCTTCAGCGATAGGGCCATTAACATTAGCAACTGCTTTAAGAACACCTTTACCGAGGTAACAATTTTTATCGCCGTCACGAAGTTCGAGAGCTTCGTTAACACCTGTTGATGCGCCTGAAGGAACTGAAGCGCGACCTTTAGCACCGCTTTCAAGGATTACATCTACTTCAACGGTAGGATTACCGCGAGAATCTAATATTTGACGTGAATGAATATATGCTATTCTACTCATAATTAAAAAATATAAAATTATTAAAAAATTACTTAAAAAAAAGACCCGACCGAATGTCAGGTCTTTTTAAATTTATTATTCTGCTGAAGCTTCTGTTGCTGGAGTTTCTACAGCTGGTGTTTCAGTTTTTTTCTTACCACCTCTTCTGCGAGTAGCTTTTGCAACTTTAGTAGCTTTCTTATCGTTGCCAGTATAGATTTCGTTATAGTCAACGAGTTCCATCATACACATCTCAGCGCTGTCACCAAGACGAGTACCTAACTTAATGATACGTGTGTAACCGCCTGGACGATTTTCAACTTTTTGGCTGATTTCGCGGAACAATTCTGTAACTGCTTCTTTATTTTGGAGCATAGCGAAAACTGTACGGCGTGATACTGTTGAATCATCTTTGGAACGAGTAATCATTGGTTCTACATATACGCGTAAAGCCTTAGCTTTAGCAACTGTAGTAACGATACGTTTATTAAGAATAAGCGAGCTAGCCATATTTGACAACATAGCATTGCGGTGAGCGCTTTTTCTTCCTAAGTGATTAAATTTCTTATTGTGTCTCATCTTTATTATTCCTTATCTAATTTATATTTGCTGATATTCATTCCAAATTCTAATCCTTTAGTTCTGACCAACTCTTCTAATTCTGTAAGAGATTTTTTACCGAAATTACGGAATTTAAGAAGGTCATGTCTGTTAAGAGAAACTAAATCTCCTATTGTCTCAACTTCAGCTGCTTTCAAGCAATTCAATGCACGAACAGAAAGATCCATTTCGACTAATTTTGTCTTGAGGAGTTGACGAATGTGTAATGAATTTTCGTCAAGATCATCTGATGCTGATTTCTTTTCATCCATCATTGTAATTCTTTCATCTGAGAATAACATGAAATGATAGATGAGGATTTTAGCTGCTTCTTCCAATGCGTCCTTAGGATTTATTGATCCGTCAGTTTCAATGTCAAATATAAGCTTTTCATAATCTGTCTTTTGTTCAACACGATAGTTTTCGCGCTTAAAGCTGACATTTCTTATTGGAGTATGGATTGAATCTATGGCGATAGTGTCAATAGGTGCATTCAACACTTTGTTTTCGTCAGCATTCACATATCCTCTACCCTTGCTGATTGTCAACTCTATTGACAATTTTACTGATGGGTCCATGTGGCAGATGACGAGTTCTGGGTTCAACACTTGAAACACTGAGAGGAATTTATTGATGTCACCAGCTAAGAATTTATCTTGACCACCGACAACAACAGTTACTTTCTCAAATGTTTCGCCCGGAATTTGTTGTTTAAAACGAACTTGTTTGAAACTTTGAACCATATCGGCAACATCTTCAATAACACCGTGAATTGGAGCAAGTTCATGTTGAACGCCTTCAATACGGATTGATGTGATTGCATAACCTTCTAATGAAGATAACAATACTCTTCTGAGTGCATTACCGATTGTTGTTGCAAAGCCTGGTTCGAGTGGGCGAAATTCGAAGACACCATGTTTGTCTGTCGATTCTACCATTATAACCTTATCAGGTTTTTGAAATGCTAAGATTGCCATAATATCAGTTTATATTCGATTATTTAGAATACAACTCAACGATAAGTTGTTCATTGATGGTTTCAGGAATATCTTCACGGTTTGGATAAGTCATAAACTTACCGCAAAGTTTATCTGAATCCCATTCTAACCATGGATAACGGTTTGAGCGGCCATCCACTGAATTAGTAATGACTTCCAAACTCTTGGATTTCTCACGTACTGCGATGATGTCACCAACTTTCACGAGGTATGAAGGGATGTTGACAACTTTACCATTGACTGTAATATGACGGTGGCTAACCAACTGACGAGCTGCTGCACGTGTTGGAGCAATACCGAAACGATAAACTAAGTTATCTAAACGTGATTCAATAAGTTGAAGTAAAATTTCACCAGTGATACCTTTTTTCTTATTTGCTTTCTCAAATAAG
>JAGBVS010000138.1 GCA_017630195.1 Bacteroidales bacterium
ATATTTCACAAGAAACAGAAGAGCCTGTGCTTCATGAATTTGCTGTCGACAAGAATTTCAGCGCAAGATATATCAAGATGGTTGCAAAGAAAATCGACGCATGTCCGGATTGGCATGTCGGTGCAGGTGAGCCTGGCTGGATTTTCTGTGATGAGATTGTTATAGAATAATAGACTGCTATAAATCAAAAAAAGAGGCTTGAAAAAACCTCTTTTTTTGTTGCCTTGCTGTATTATAAAAGTATTTCGTCTCCGTTTTTATTGAGGAAGTTATATTGCATGATGTGAAAATTCTTAACTTCCTTAATATTTATATTTCTGTGATATCTCCATCTCCATTTTCTTTTTATTGAGAAAAATCCTTTTGTTAGATAAGCATAGATGAAAGGATGAACTTGCACTGTGATATTATTCTCATTTTGGTCTAAAAGCAAGTATTTTAAGTTGTTTTCTATTTCATCTATGAACAAGGATGAAGATTTGATTTTGCCTGAGCCGTCGCATGTAGGGCATTTTTCTTGCACTGCGACTTCTGTTTCAGGTCTTACTCTTTGACGTGTAATTTGTATGAGACCGAATTTTGAAGCAGGCAGGATAGTGTGTCGGGCACGGTCTTTCGACATTTCCTCTTTGAGTTTGTTGTACAACTCTTTTCTATTAGCCGGGTCGTGCATGTCGATGAAGTCAACTATGATGATTCCTCCCATATCACGGAGGCGTAGTTGGCGTGCTATTTCGACTGCTGCTTCTAAGTTGACAGACAAGGCGTTTTCTTCTTGAGAGTTTTCTTTGCTGACACGATGGCCGCTGTTAACGTCTATAACATGCATGGCTTCGGTGTGTTCAACAATGAGGTAAACACCATTTCTGATTGTGACGATTCTACCAAAAAGTCCTGCTATTTGTTTGTTGACACCAAATTCTTCAAAGATGTGTTCTTTGCTTTTGTGTAATTTTACGATGTCAAGCTTTTGAGGAGCGATGGTAAAAATAAAGCTTTTAATTTCTTCATAAAGATTAGCATCGTCAATATAAATACCGTTAAACGACTCGTTTAAAATATCTCTCAACACTACAGATGTTCTGTCCAACTCGCTTATCAATTTGGTTGGAGAATTGCATCCGCTTATAACATGGGTCATGTTTTCCCATTTTTTAAGGAGAGTTTTAAGGTCGGCATCGAGTTCTGCCACTTTTTTCCCTTCGGCAACAGTACGAATGATGACGCCGAAGTTGTTAGGTTTGATACTTTGGATAAGAAGTTTTAATCTTCTGCGTTCTTCGCTGCTTTTGATTTTCTGTGAAACAGATACTCTGTTTGAGAATGGTACTAAGACGATATAACGTCCGGCGAATGATATATCTGATGTGATGCGAGGACCTTTGGTATTGATAGGCTCTTTGGCGATTTGTACAGGTATTCTGTCGCCAACAGAGATGAAATCTGAAATTTTTCCCGATTTATCAATGTCTTTTTCCAACTCAAATGTTTCCATATCCAACTGGGCTGTATTGCCATCCTCAGCGAATTTAGTGAATTTTTTGAGTGAATTGATTTGAGGACCAAGGTCTAAATAATGCAAGAATGCATCTTTTCTGCTACCAATGTCGATGAAAGCTGAATTTAATCCTGGGAGGATTTTCTTAACTCGACCGAGATAAACATCGCCTACTGAGATGCTGTTGTTTTTCTGTTCTTTATGAAATTCAACAAGCTGTTTGTCTTCCAACAAAACAATATTAACCTCTGAAACATCAGAACTGATGATGAGCTCTCTGTTAATTTGTGTAGTGTCCATTCAGTTAAATATTTACAAAGGTTTAAAAATTAAAAACATAACACAACACCGTGTTTGAACAATGCTGTGTTATGTGAGTCATGAATAATCTTAGATTATTTCTTCTTCTTATGTCTATCCTTTCTTAAACGTTTTTTACGTTTGTGTGTAGACATTTTGTGTCTTTTATGTTTTTTACCGTTTGGCATAACTATAAATTTAGATTTATATTAATAATTTATTTTACTTCGTTTACAAAAGTTTTTGATGGTTTGAAAGCTGGAATGTTGTGAGCTGGAATAACGATTGATTGATCGAGTTTAATATTTCTTCCAACTTTTTCAGCTCTAGTCTTTCTGATGAAACTGCCAAAACCTCTTAAATATACAGGTTCGCCTTTAGCAACAGATTCTTTGACTACGTCCATAAATGCTTCAACAACTACTTGTGTACTTGACTTTTCAAGACCTGTTTTTTCAGCGATTTGTGCTACGATTTCTGCTTTTGTCATGTCTAATATTTTTTTAATTGTTTGTAATTTATATTTTAGGGTGCAAAGGTAAGAACTTTTTTTGATTGTTAAGGCAAAAAAAACATTTTTTTTGCTAAAAAGCATTAAAAATGTGATATGTAGCATTATTTAATCTTTTTTTTGTCTTTCTTTTTTGTTAAACATTAAAATATTTTTTCTGTTTTTAATTTTTGTCAGAAAAAATGATGTAATTTTGGTAAAGATTTTTTAACATTTATATTATGGCAAGTTTGAATAAAGTTATATTAATAGGTCGTCTCGGTAAGGATCCTGAGATTGTTTCATTTGAAAATGGCAGTAAAAAAATGTCTGTCTCGTTAGCTACAACGGAGCGTTATCGTGATCGTAATGGAGAATGGGTAGAACAAACAGATTGGCATAATCTTGTCACATGGGGTAATATAGCTCTCGATATAGCAGAAAAGAGACGCAATTATATAAAAGGTGATTTGATGTATGTTGAGGGCAGAATAAAGACTCGTCAATATGTCGATAACCAGAATGTAACTCGTTACGTGACGGAAATTCATGTCGATAAAATGATGAGCATGAGTCCTGCACGTAGCGCTGTGAGCAATCAGCAACCTTCTGTAGGCTATCAGCAGCCTATGGCTCCAACATACCAACAAGCAGCTCCAAGCTATCAGCCGGAAACTCCAAGCTATCAGCAGCCGGTTCAGAGTTATCAGCAACCTGTTCAGAGCTATCAGCAACCAGTCCAAAGCTATCAGCCTTTGCCTGAGATGCCAAATCCTGATTATGATGGAGATGACCTTCCGTTTTAATGTCTATAAATCTATAAGTCTATAAGTCTATAAGTCTATAAGTTGAATTGTGATAAGTGAAAAAACTTATTGACTCGTTAGCTTTTGACTTATAGACTTTTTTCTTATCTTTGCACCAGAAATTGTAAAATAGATTATTTTGGAAATATCTTCTATAGACCCTCTTATATGTCTGCTGACAACCATAACAGCAGAGCCATTTTTCATTGGCATTTCGGTAAAAGTTGTATTTTGTTTAATATTAATGTGCGGATTGCTTTTGTGTTCCGCAATGGCTTCTTCAAGCGAAACAGCTTTTTTTTCATTACAACCTAACGACATTAATGAACTTGAATCGTCTTCAAAACGTAATGAGCAATTAGTGTTGGAAATACGCCAGAAACCTAAAACTCTTCTTGTAACTATATTGATAGCTAATAATTTAGTTAATATATCCATTACGATATTCTCAACATACATCATGAATATGATGTTTAACCTTGCTGTTAACCCAATAGCCGCTTTCATTCTTAATGTGTTAGTGGTAACATCTTTGATATTATTATTTGGAGAGATGATTCCTAAAGTATATGCTTCAAAAAAAGCTAAATCGATAGCAGTCATGATGGCTCCAATATTGAAAGTGCTTATCATGATTTTCAGACCTTTGAGTAACGTTTTTGTTTCATCGACATCATTTATAGATAAAAAAATAGTTAAGAAAACCGGAACGATTTCGCTTAGCGATCTTTCTACAGCTGTTGACATTACCACAGAAGACGGCGCATCTATAGAAGAAAAGAACATGCTGAAAGGTATTGCGACATTTGGAGAGAAAGAAGTGAGCGATATTATGAAAGCTCGCGTAAATATGTTTTCAGTATCAATGGAAACGACTTTCGAGGAACTGATGCCTCAAATTATTGATAAAGGTTTTTCAAGAATCCCGGTTTATGACAAAGACCTTGATGACGTGAAAGGTATGCTGTATGTTAAAGACCTTCTTCCTTATATAGATGAGAGAAATTTTGCATGGCAGAAACTTATACGTCCTGTTTTCTTCGTTCCAGAAAACAAAAAAATCAATGACTTGTTCCAGGATTTTAGAACGAAGAAAATTCATATCGCAATAGTCGTTGATGAATATGGCGGCACTTCAGGTCTTGTGACATTAGAAGATATTGTTGAAGAAATAGTTGGCGACATCAGCGATGAGTTCGATAAGGAACCTGAAAATGAATATTATAAAAAGATTGACAACGAGACATATATCTTCAAGGCTCAGATTAGTATAGTAGATTTCTGCAAAGTCTTTGGAATTGATGCCGATTATTTTGAAGAAATAGAAGGCGAATCGGATACACTCGCCGGAATGATTTTGGAAATAGAAGGCCGTATCCCGGAAGCTGGTTTCAAATGCAGTTATAATGACTTCTCTTTTGAGATTGTTGAGGCTGATAAAAAACACATAATAAAAATAAAAGTGATACGTAAAAATGAAGAATAAAGACAAAAGACAAATGTCAAATGGTAAAAGCTCATGTGCCAAGACGTCCATGACCAAAACATTATTGTTAATTGTCAATTGTATATGCTTAATTGTTAGCTGTACTTTATTTTATTCTTGTGATAATAAGCAATATCAACCAAAACCGCGTGGATATTTTAGAATAGACTTTCCTGGAAAGGAATACGTCAAGCTTGATAGCATGGAGTTTTACAGTTTTGAATATCCTGTTTATTCGAAAATAACTCCGGACCATTTCTCGCCTCAAGAAAAAAATTGGGTTAACATAGAATACCCATCTCACAAAGGAACAATTCACATCAGTTATAAAACTGTCAATAACAACCTTGACGAATATTTAGAAGATTCATATTCGATGATGACGAAACACATTTCTCGTGCTATGGGAATACGCGACAGTATTGTCATTAATCCGGATAGGAAGGTTTATGGATTGGTTTATTTTCTTGAAGGAGAGGGCGTCGCATCACCATTGCAGTTTTACCTTACCGATAGTGTGAACCATTTTATGAGAGGCTCTTTATATTTTAATGTAAGAACCAACAACGATTCATTAGCTCCAGTTATCGATTTTATCACCGACGACGTGCGACATCTTATCGAGACACTTGAGTGGAAATGAGGAGGTTCTGAGGTTTTATTGAAACATTTCTTCTGTGACATTCAAGCCATAGTATATTTCATGGATTCCCATAAAGAAATCTGTATATAGTGTGAAATCATTAGGATTGTCATAATAATGTCTTGGCAATTCATAGATTGTATCATTGATTTTTCTATAGATTCTTATGTTTTGCAATTTCTCTATAATAAATGCCTCTGGTGGATAATCTTCACCACGGTGACGGTCTATTTCTCCGAGAACATCTTTGTTAACTTCGTTAGCATCAACAGTTGTAAGATTAACAGAATTTCCATCTATTGTTTTTTCAATATAAATGTTATGCTCAGTGTTGTTCGTTAAGTGAAGAAAACAATTGAAATAAGTATCTTTACCACAACTATAAATACAAATGATAATGCATAACGCTAAACCAAATTTAAACAGTTTTTTCATGATTTTTAAGACAGGTTCTATTTATTAATTTTTCCTACATCAATGGACAGAACCCCATTTTTTTCCACATCTGTAGTTTGATTTACTTCTCAATTCAATTCTGCAAAGATATAATTTAATTCAAAAAAACTTCTTTCTTTTGCCTTTTTTTTTAGACTTTTTTTTATCTTTGTGCGATTTTTTTACCAATACATCTTATGTAGGATTATTTAAATATAGTATTCATTATCATCAAAGAAAGGGGGAACCATGATAGAAACATTAACAGTAGGCAAACTGAAATGGCATCATATTACAGACCCGACGGAAGAAGATTTCGTTGAATTGAGAGAGAAATTTCATTTTCACCCCCTCGATATTGAAGACTGTAGGTCGGTGAACCAACGTCCAAAAATAGACATCTACGACGATTATTATTTCGTCATCCTACAATACCCTGATTTCGACAGACAAGATAAATTTATTTTCCCAAAGGAAGTAAAGCTCTTCTGGGGACAGGATTATATCATCACTCTTGAAAGAAAACGCTGGCATGTAAGTCAGCTTTTCAATGAATACAGCGAACGCGATGATGAGTCATTGGTAAAAGAACTCGTAACTTCAGATATTCTCCTTTATCGTATCATCGAAAAACTTATGAAAGAGTCTCTTTATCTCTTGAAGAAAATAGGTTTTGAATTAGAGATGCTTAATAAGGAACTGTTCGGTGACAAACAAGTCAGAATCATCGAGAGAATATCTGTTACAAGAAAGAATATCATCACAATCAATACAATCTTCAAGCCGCAGCTGAGAATGTTCCATAGTTTCGAGACAGGTCAAATCAGAGGTTTCGGCGACGTTGAGTTCATGGAAGACTACTGGGGTAATATTCTCGACTACTACCAAAAGGTATGGGATATGACGGAAGACCATGAAGATTTGATTGAAGGTCTCTCCAAGACTTTTGACTCAATGCAGACCAACAAGACTAATGAGATTATGAAGATGCTCACTCTTCTCTCGTCAATCATACTTCCTCTTACCTTTATAACAGGTCTTTTTGGAATGAATGTAATGTTTCCGTTCCTATCAACGACTAAGCTTACTTTCTGGATTATAGTAGGAGTTATGTTGGTTGTTAGTATAGCTTTGATATATTTCTTCAAGCATAGAAAATGGTGGCAGTGATTAAGATATAATTGAAATTATATATACAAAATATGATATACGAAAAAGGGCTGAATTACTTCAACCCTTTTTTTATAATTGTTAATTGTTAATTGTTTCAGCCACTTGCTCGGCTCTTGCGAGTGCCTTATGAATATGGTCTAATACATTTTCTTTGCCAACCATATCGACGATGCCAGCTTGTTGTATTGCAGCATGAACGCTTTCATTAACGCCAGACAAGATGATGATTTTACCTTCGTCTTGAGCTGCTTTAATGAAGATTTCAAGGTTGTGGATACCTGTAGCATCGATGAAAGTAACCTTACGCATTCTGATGATTCGTATTATATTGTCAGAGCGGCGGTGTGATAATTCCTCGAATTTATTAGCGATACCGAAGAAGAATGGTCCTTCAATTTCATAAACTTCTGTATGTCTTGGAACCATAAGTTTTTCATCTTGTTCACCGTCGTTATGAACGTCCAATTCGTTTTGAATAACAGATATGTTTGTGCTTTCCATAACACGTTTGATGAACATGATAACAGCCAAGACCAAACCGATTTCGATAGCGATAGTAAGGTCGAAGATTACAGTGAGCAATAATGTTGTGAAAAGAACGGCGATGTCGCTTCTTGATTGACGGCACATTGAAACGATAGTTTTCCATCCACTCATGTTATAAGATACGACGATAAGGACGCCGGCAAGACATGACATAGGAATAAGACCGACGAGGCCGCCCAAGAATAAGAGGACCAACAATAATACAAGAGTATGAACAATACCGGCTACAGGAGTGCGTCCGCCATTATTGATATTAGCCATTGTACGGGCTATAGCTCCTGTTGAAGGAATGCCGCCAAAGAAAGGAACGACGACATTGGCGATACCGTTGCCTATAAGTTCTGTGTTTGAATTATGTTTGTCGCTGATAACGCCATCGGCAACCATCGCTGAGAGTAATGATTCGATTGCGCCTAACATGGCAATAGTGAATGCTGATGGAAGAACTGCTTGTGCTGTTGAGAAGAATGTTTCACCTTCTTTTAATGCAGGGATTCTGAATGCAGGAAGTCCGGAAGGCAATTCATATAAATCACCGATAGTTTTGATGGAATCGATGCCAGCATATTTTTTCAATACCCATGTCAAGGCTGTCATGACGATGATTGCTAACAATGATCCTGGAATTTTCTTTGATATTTTTGGAGTGAAAACAATTATTAATATACTTAAAACACCTATTAATAATGCCCATAAATTGATATTTGAAAGATTTTGGAAATAGCATGCCCATTTGTCGATGAAGTTGGCTGGCACATTGGTAATGCCCATGCCGAAGAGGTCGTTCATTTGTGTTGAGAAGATGGTGATTGCTATACCGCCAGTGAAACCTACAATGATAGGATAAGGCATAAATTTGATGATGCTACCCAATTTAAACACTCCCATCAGTATCTGCATAACACCTGCCAAGACGGTAGCAATTGCTAATCCTGTCAAACCAAATTGTTGTATAATACCATAAATGATAACGATGAAAGCGCCTGTTGGGCCGCCGATTTGTACTTTAGAGCCACCTAAGGCTGAAATGATGAAGCCAGCCATGATAGCTGTGACGAGACCTTCAGTAGGACCGACGCCTGATGCGATACCGAAAGCGATTGCTAATGGAATTGCTACGATACCAACGATTACACCAGCCATCGCATCTTTAGCGAACAAATCTTTGTTGTAATTCTTTAATGTTGAAAATAAGCGAGGCTTAAAATCAATAGAAAATTTAGGGCTTTTCTTAGCCTTGTTGTTAACTGTACCTGTTTCAGTCATGACTAAAAACTTTGAATGATAAAGACTTATAATTGTTTTTTAAATAGAATTTGCTTTCTCGTTTCGGGCTGCAAAGGTAATAAAAAGAGACGCATGTTGTTGCGTCTCTTTATGTATTTTTTTTAATATTCCATTTCTCCGCCTTCACCGCCTTCGAAGCTATCTCCACCGCCTCCATTCGATGGCATTCTTCTCTTGTTTTGCTGCTGGTTTATTCTATAATTAAAGTTGAGCGTTATAGATGTTGTACTCCATGTGCTTTCACTATATTGCCAGAAGTTGTCGCCCCATGATTCTCCACCATGTTGTCTGCTGCCGAACACGTCACGTATGTTGAGGGAGATAGTTCCTTTTTTATTAAATACGTCGCGTGATGCAGCGAAGTCGCACCAATAGTTGGCATCGCGATAACCTAAAGGTTCTTCACGTGGACCCATGTATCGTCCTGTGATTTGGAAGTCACACACTTTCTTTACTCTGAACTTAGCGACGAGGCGAGCAAAGGTGTTGTATGAATCTGTTGTATAATGTCTGCCGTTCCAGTCACCTACAGTGTTTGACTTGAAGAAGTTGATGCTGCCGTTCAAGTTCAACCATTTTGTAATGTCGAGTGAACCGACTAATTCTATACCGTAGTCATCGCTGATACCGAAATTCTCTGGACGACTTATTGAAACGTCTCCTACTACAGTAGTGAAATGACGAATCACATCTGTGCTATGTCGATAATATGTTGTGAAATTGATGTTACCTTTATCCCAGAAACGGAGGTATGAAATCTCATAACTGTCGGTATATATTGGTCTTAAATCAGGGTTACCTGTTCTTATATTACGGTCGTCGTTGAATGAATTGAAAGGTGCCATTTGACCGTACCAAGGACGACGAATGCGGCGAGCATAACTTGCCTGAATCTGATCTACCTCTGTCAGCGAATAATTGAGGTGTCCGGTTGGGAACACATCAAGATATTGCTGGTTGCTTCCGCTGTTAGTTCCTTTAAGATAAGTGTCGATGAGTGTGAACTCTGAACGCAATCCTATCTGTCCTGAGAAACGGCCAAACTCTCTTCCGTAACTTCCATATAGAGCAGCAACCTGTTGATTATAATCGAAATTGTGTGTGTAATCAGTGAGAGTGTCACCATTTTCTGTGACTAACATATTATTATTAATCCATCTGCCTGTATATTTGGCGCCAAGTTCGACTACAGAGAGTCCGTAATGATGTATAAAATCTACTGTGGCTTGGAGGTTCTGTTGATCTTCTATTGCCGATGTTGACTGATTGATACTTGCAAAAGGATTATTAGAATTTAAATCATCTTCTGTCATGAATTCAGCATCGACGATGTCGGACCATTCAGAATCTGTATTGGAAAAATAACGTACAGAAGCTTTGAGCGAATTATCTTTTGTTCCAAAATATTTGTCGTATGAAAGAGTGAATTCGTTCATTGGTCTGCTGTTATACCAATCTTCAGTACGTCTTGAATATTTGTTAAGACCTTCAAATGGGAATTTGTCATAATATGTAACAGCAGGAGTGTTGTGACCATCAGAACGACGCATCATAGCACTGAATGTAAGGATGTCGTTGTCTGTGAAATAATAGTCGAATCCGCCGCGTAAGTTATGACCTTGTCTATGGCGGTTTCTATATGTAAATTGCTCTGTTATCTGAGTTGCGTCATTATGATTTCCGAGCAAAGGGTCATATATGTTTTCATCATCAAAATATTCTGTTTTTGTATAACCGTCGCTGATGTCGTCGCGATAGTTGAAGTTATAGTTGGCGAATACGTTAAATTTTTTGAATCTGTAGTTAAGACTTGCACCGATGCCGCTTTGGAATGGGAAATCTTTCTTGATGAATTTTTCTCCCCATTGTACAGGGAAACCGCCTCTTACATCTACAGACGCATTGAAGCCTTTGCGTTTATCTTTTTTAAGAACGATATTGATTATACCGGCTGTACCTTCGGCATCGTAACGCACTGACGGATTTGTAACGACTTCTATTCTCTCTATCATGTCGGCCTGAAGGCTGCGAAGAGCGTCTTGTGTACTGACTCCTGCAAGGCCTGAAACCTTACCATCTACCAAAATTTGAACGCCGCTGTCGCCGCGTAAACTGACATTTCCTTCTACGTCAACATTGACAGAAGGTATATTGTCGAGTACTTCTATGGCATTGCCAGCAGTGCTGCTGACATCTTTGCCTACATTAAAGACGCGTTTGTCGAGAGTCATTGTCATAGTGCTTTTCTCTGCTACTACTTCTATTTCATCAAGCAAAGCTGAATCAGGATGCATAATTATTTTTCCAAGAGAAATAATTTCTCTCATTTCTTTAACATTAACATTTATGGCAGTTGTTTGATAACCCATAAACTGAACGAGAATGTAATATTTTCCTGGCATTGTCTTGATAGAAAATGCACCTTGCATATCAGTAATAACACCTGTTACAAGAGTTGAGTCTTGGGAATTAAAGAGGCTTACGGTTGCATATTCTAATGGTCCATTGGTTTCTTTATCAATGACTAAACCTTTAATTTCAGCATCTAAAGGTGATTCTAAGCCATTCATTGATGCGTATAAATTAGTACAAAATAATAAAGAAATAAATAGTACAAATAATGTTGTTGTTTTTTTCATATTTAAATTTGAGAAATCAGATTATGAATTTAATTTTTAATGCACAAAATTAGCAAAAATTATTCTATGATTTACTGATTAAAAGTCTAATTATCTAAGATTTCAAATAATAAGGTTGAAACGGACAAAAAAGAGTCTGAATTTATAATTCTTCTTAAATTTATAAGTAGCATTTTAAAGTAATAAAAAAAGACAGCCTTTTGAGCTGTCTTTTTTTATCGTACTAAGAACTTATTTTATTTTTCGCCTTTACGTGTTGAGTAATTGATACGGAAGGCGCCGCATTTACGGAGTTCTTGTTTAACATCGGTGACGAGACCCATTCTTACTTCTTCATGAACTTTCAATGAAGTTGTGAGGAGAGGGCGGTCGGCTTCGCTACGAGCTAAACGTTCACTTTCAATGTAAGCGATAATATCGTCAACTCTTGAAAATTGATCGTTAAGTTGGATACGAGACTCTGTACCGTAAGTTTTAGCGTTGGTAGGAGGTCCGATGTAGATATAACTTACCAAAGATTTTTTTTCTAATTTTTGAACTTCGGTAGCTTCTGGTAATTTCATTTTTACCTTCAATGATACTTCACGCATGGAAGTTGTAACCATGAAGAAGAATATCAACATGAAGATAATGTCAGGCATAGAACCGGTACTCATTGCCGGAACTTCTTTAGCTTCGTCTGATCTATATTTTGATGCCATAATAATAATCTCCTATGTTATTTAATTTCTTCTGGTTCAGCTTCTGAGATACGGACAGGGACAGCTTTGTTGATAGCGTCGATCTTGTCTTTATCTGTCAAGTCTGCATAATGTTGATTGAAGTGTTTAAGAGACATTTCATCTCTCATTTCATTAAAGGCTCTGGCCAATTCATTTTGAACGCTGATATACATGAGGTATGAAGTACCGCGGTCATTTTTAAGTGATACCACACCTTTGTTAAGCATGACATTGCCGATGAGTTCGATTTCTTTTACTTCGACTTCAGGAGCTGATTCATCACTTGGTTTTGGAGTGATGAATTCTTTTGTCATTTCAGTTAAAGTTGTTATATCACCAGGTTTACCGTTGACTAACAATTTATCATACTTGTTAATCATAACGTTCATAATGTTTCTTTCTTTAACTTTGACATCCATTTCTGGATTTTCAATTGGTGGAGGAAGACGACGGGTAATACCTGTGTCTGTATCCATAGTTGTAGTAACTAGGAAGAATACCAACAGCAAAAAAGAGATATCGGCCATTGAACCTGCATTGAGATCCGGTACTTTCTTTTTTTGTCTAGCCATATTCTTAATTAG
>JAGBVS010000139.1 GCA_017630195.1 Bacteroidales bacterium
AAGTTGCTCGAATCTTGGGCGTATCAGCATTCGCTAAAACACCTATTCGAGAGTTGCTCGCAAAAGACCAGCCAACAATCGAAAACCAAAATATCAAAGAACTAAAATTATTTTAATAAAATTTATTGCATCAGTAGTAATGCATAATTCATAATGCATAATTCATAATGCATAATTGAGATTGTAGAGACGTATCAAACGACACCATAAAATAAAAATATGTCGTTGATGCGTCTTGACAAATCAAAATTTATAATTGAGATTATGGTAAGTCTGTGGCAGATATTTTGGATATTCGCAAAGATTGGGGCCTTCACTATTGGTGGAGGCATCCCGATGATTGCAGCGATAAAGTCGGAACTCGTAAGTCGTAAATGGCTCAACGACGAGGACTTTGTCGATATCATCACATTATCACAAACGGCACCCGGACTGTTTGCCGTTAACATTTCCATTTTGACAGGTCATAAGTTAAGAGGAACCAAAGGCAGTGTAGTAGCGACTATTGCAAGTTGCCTCCCTCCTTTCCTCATCATTTTGTTGGTAGCGATATTCTTCACCAACTTCAAGGATAACGAATACGTCATCAAGGCATTCAAAGGCATCAGACCTGTAGTGGTAGCGCTCATCGGAGTTCCTACAATCGATATGATAAAAGCCACAAAGATGAAATGGTGGTCATGGGTAATCGTTGTCTTATCGATGACTTTGGTTTGTTTATTAAATGTCTCACCTATATATATACTGATATGCGTCATTGTTATTGCCGCTTTCATCAGTTGGTATAAAAACAAAGAACATCATGATATATCTTGAGTTATTCTTGACCTTTTTCCTCATCGGTATGTTCACCATTGGAGGCGGATATTCCATGCTTCCTCTCATACAGAACGAAGTCGTTACTGTTCATGGTTGGATTGACGAGACCACATTCACCGACATCGTCGCCATCTCACAGATGACGCCAGGACCTATCGGCATCAACTCTGCGACATACGTTGGATATGAGGTATTATTAAAATCGGGAGCATCAGAATTCATGAGCGTTCTTGGTTCATTCACTGCAACTTTCGCAGTGGTATTACCTTCATTTATAATCGTTCTTCTTTTATGCAAGGTATATGAAGCATGGAAGAATCATCCAATCTTCAGAGGCGTGATGTCGGGATTGAAACCAGCAGTTATCGGGCTTATCGGAACAGCAGCCATCACGCTCGCCACACCGGAAAACTTCATCGACTGGAAGAGTTTCGTAATATGCGCAGTAGCATTCATAGCATTATATTTCAAGAAAGTCGGTCCTTTTGCCATCATAGGATTAGGAGCGATAGTAGGGTTGTTGGTGTATTGAAAGACTTTTTAACCAAACATATAAAATCCGGGAAATTTCACATCTCGGATTTTCTTTTTTACAAGACATTAGAACAACGATACTGTATCTTACTTTCTTAACAAAAATTAACATCTCTTTCATATTTTCATTAACATCACGTTAAAAAATGTTAAAAACGAGATTTTTTCTTTGCAAATGCTTGGCAAAAAGATGAGGGTGTTGTAGTTTTGCAAGAGAGAACAAAAACGTTTTAATTGCCAAAATTTATGTTATGGAAAAGGTCATCAATAACAAAAGGGAAAATTTATTCCTTGACTCATTAAAGGATATTGTAAAGTCTGCAAGACGGTTTGCTTATAATTCCATAAATTTAGCACAGCTGCGTCAGAATTGGCTCATTGGTCAGAAAATAGTAATTCAAGAACTGAATGGTAATGACAGAGCTGAATATGGAAAACACATTATTGAAATTGCATCTAAGGAATTGACTGCAGAATTCGGCAAAGGATTTTCTGAACGTAGTTTATGGAAATTTAAGCAATTCTATCTAACATTTAAAGACTTGCAGATTCTGCCGACAATGTCGGCAGAATCTGCACCATTATTAAGTTGGTCTCATTATGAAAGATTGCTGAGGGTAAAAGATTCGAATGTAAGGAAATGGTATGAAGAAGAGGCAACAAAACAAATGTGGTCTTACAGAACTCTAAACAGAAATATCAATACATTGTATTATCATAGAATGCTATCATCTCAAGCAAAAGACATCGTTGAACAAGAGATGCATGATAAAACATCAGAGTTTCAAAACGACAAGTTATCTTTCATAAAAAATCCTGCGGTATTAGAATTTCTTGGTCTTCCAGAAAACAGAAGCTATACTGAATCAGATTTAGAACAAGCAATTATTGATCAGATGCAGAACTTTCTATTGGAACTTGGTAAAGGTTTTTCTTTTGTAGCTCGGCAACAATTGATTCGTACTGATACATCTGAATTTTACATCGACCTTGTATTTTATAATTACCTGCTAAATTGCTTCGTTATTATCGAATTGAAGAACCACGCTATTACGCATCAAGATATTGGACAACTAGATATGTATGTAAGGTTATACGACGATTTAAAAAAAGGAGAACACGATAATCCTACTATTGGTATTCTTCTGTGTACAGAAACAGACAAAACCATCGCTCGATACTCCGTTCTTAATGACAACAACCAATTATTCGCATCACAATATATGAATTACCTTCCCACTGAAGAAGAACTACGTCAAGTTATTGAACAACAAAAAGAAATATTTTTATCTCAAAAAAAAAGTTAGAATTAAATAACAGATATCAGAACAGCAGCTTCGTGATATGCGCAGTAGCATTCATAGCATTATATTTCAAGAAAGTCGGTCCTTTTGCCATCATAGGATTAGGAGCGATAGTAGGGTTGTTGGTGTATTAATCAATAGTCAAAAAAAAAATTCAGTTTTTCAATTTCTCAGATTTTCAGATTCAAAAAAATGCTATATTTGTAGGCGAATAAAAAAGTCAAATTTCAAAATTGTCATATATGAAAAAGGAAATAAAATTCAGTTTGGTTTACCGTGACATGTGGCAAAGTTCCGGTAAATATGTTCCTCGTAAAGACCAATTGGAACAAATCGCTCCTATTATTATTAAGATGGGTTGTTTCGACCGCGTCGAATCAAACGGCGGTGCAGCAGAACAAGTTAACTTGCTTTATGGTGAAAATCCAAACCATTCAGTACGTGCTTTCACTGCAGCATTACACAAAGGCGGCATCGAATGT
>JAGBVS010000140.1 GCA_017630195.1 Bacteroidales bacterium
TCTCGATAGCCTTGATAGCTTTTTCAACGATGAAATAATGTGGCTCGACTTCCTGACGCATATTATAATACTGGTCTTTCATGTCTAATGTGACAGCATTATTGTATTTCTTGTTGAGATATTCAACTACTGACTTGAGCAGCTCTTTCTTTTCCTCGAACTTAGCTCTGTCGTGGTCACGGATGATATATTGCATCGATGTCTCTTCCACTGTTCCTTTTATCTCTGTGAGAAGGAAGAATCCTTCGTAACCGCATGTGAATTCAGGGCGTTGATTTACTGGCAACATAGCGTTCAACTCCATAGCGATTTGCATTGAATTGACCATCTTGTCTTTTGCATAACCCGGGTGTATGTTAGCTCCTTGGATGTGAATCTTGGCACCTGCAGCGTTGAAGTTTTCGTACTCCAACTCTCCTATCTCGCCGCCGTCGATGGTGTATGCATATTTAGCACCGAATTTCTTGACATCGAATTTCACTACGCCACGACCGACTTCTTCGTCTGGAGTGAATCCAATTTTGATATCACCGTGTTTTACTTCTGGATGTTCCATAAGATATTGAGCAGCATACATGATAGCAGCTACACCGCCTTTGTCGTCGGCTCCTAATAATGTTGTGCCGTCGGTGGTAATCATCGTCTTTCCGATGTAATTCTGCATTTCAGGAAAATCAGAGACTCTCAAGACGATGTCTTTCTCTGCGTTAAGCATGATGTCGCCACCTTGGTAATTCTCAATGATTTGCGGCTTTACGTCTTTGCCAGAAGCATCAGGTGATGTATCGACGTGAGCGATGAAACCGATGGCTGGAACTTCCTTATCAATGTTTGAAGGAATTGTCGCCATAACGTAACCGAACTCGTCTAACTCAGCTTTGATTCCCATCGCTTCTAATTCATCGCGAAGCATTCTGAGAAGGTCAAATTGTTTTGCAGAACTTGGCTGTGTCTCTGACTCAGGATCTGACATTGTATCGACAGAGACATATCTTAAAAATTTATCCAATAACTTTTCCATATATAATTTATTTTAATCTTATTTCATTTCACTCCATTCAAGAGATACGGAATAACTATATGACCATTCGCCAAAGTAATAGCTGCCTCCTTTTTTGTCGCCAGCATATAATTTATAAGGAACGCCCATTTTGTTTCCTCTCCAATTATAAACTTCAACAACGACAAAATCAGCACCCAACTCACAAACCTCAACATAATGATTCATGTATGTGTCATTATTATTCCACGCCACTCTTCCTAATTCCAAAGACGAAAAAGGCATATAATAAACATCATCACCGCCCATTTCTCTTCCGGTCACTTCACATTCTTTCGAAGTGCCGTCAACGAATTTAAGCATTAATATTTTTGACATAACAACATATTATTAGGTTTATTATTCTGTTTTTGCTCTCTTTGAATCCCAAATCATATAAGCGATGACAGCGACATACATGACTAATGCCACCAATGAAGCCCATGGTGTCTCTGCGAATGGAACGCCGCCGACATTGATAATCATATCTACATTAGCGAATTTAAGTATCGCGCTGACGACACCCATCAATGCGCCACCAGCGATGAAACCTGATGCGATGAGAGTACCTCTATTGTTACGAGCGTTGTTGAGTGCTTCGTCTTTGCTGCGTGTGCTGACGTACCATGAGATTGCGCCACCAATTAATAAAGGTATATTAAGGTCGATTGGGATGAACATACCGAGTGCGAATGGCAATGCTGGAATCTTAGCGAAAGTGAGTATCAATGCGATGACAGCACCGATGCCGTATAACAACCATGGTGCGCTGCCGCCTGACATCATCGGTTCGATGACTGCCGACATAGCATTTGCCTGTGGAGCGACGAGTGCGCCGTCACCAACGAAACCGTATGCTTTGTTCAAAACCATGATGACACCTGCTACAGTAGCTGCTGCGACAGCAACGCCGACGAACTTCCAAATCTCTTGATTCTTTGGTGTCGTTCCAATCCAATATCCAACTTTCAAGTCGGTGATAAATGCGCCTGCGACAGCCAATGCTGTACAAACCACGCCACCGATGATAAGAGCTGCTGTCATACCCATCGCGCCGCTTAATCCGGCTGCAACCATAACTAAAGAAGCTAAAATCAATGTCATGAGTGTCATGCCACTAACAGGGTTAGAACCTACGATAGCGATAGCGTTGGCTGCTACTGTTGTGAATAAGAATGAGATAACAGCAACGACTAAGATACCTACGAGAGCGTGTTTGACGTTATGAACGACGCCGAACCAGAAGAAGAAGAAAGTGATGATTAAAACAATGACGATACCGATGACGACGAATTTCATTGAGAGGTCGCTTTGGGTGCGTTCAACTTTCTCAGCATTCTCTTTCTTGCCTTTAAACTCATTGGCAGCCAAGCCAACAGATGACTTGATGACGCCCCATGATTTTATGATACTTACGATACCAGCCATCGCGATGCCGCCGATACCGATATGACGAGCATATTCTTTGAAGATAACTTCTGGACTCATTGAACCTAAAGTCTGAGTGATGCCAGAATTCATCAAATCGATGACAGCATCGCCCCAGATGATGTTCATACCAGGAATGATGATAAACCATACAAGCATTGAGCCACAACATATTATGAAAGCATATTTCAATCCGATGATATAACCGAGACCGAGGACAGCAGCGCCCACATTGACCTTAAACATCAGCTTTGCACTATCAGCGACAGCGAGACCCCAAGTGGTTATTTTTGTTGAAAGCGTCTCAGTCCAGAGTCCGAATGTGGAGATGCAGAAGTCGTAAAGACCGCCTATCAAACCACTTACGACGAGTAACAAAGAATCCTTGCCTTTCTTCTGTCCGCTTACGAGCACCTGTGTAGTTGCAGTAGCTTCAGGGAAAGGAAACTTGCCATGCTGTTCTTTGACGAAATATTTTCTAAAAGGAATTAAAAAAAGTATTCCGAGGATGCCGCCCAAGAGCGAAGCGAGGAACACTTGCATGTAATTTATTTCGATGGCATAGCCCTTACCTTGTAAGATATATAAGGCAGGCAATGTGAAGATAGCACCTGCGACCACGCCGCCGGAGCAGCCGCCGATAGATTGGATGATGACGTTTTGAGAAAGGGCATCGCTTTTCTTTGCCACGCCAGAAAGACCGATAGCGATGATAGCGATTGGGATAGCAGCTTCGAACACCTGTCCCACTTTCAATCCGAGATAAGCAGCAGCTGCAGAAAATAAGATTGTCATTAACAGACCGATAGTGACGGACCATACAGTGATTTCCTTGTATTTCTTATCCGCAGATAATATCGGTTTATAGACCTCGCCAGGAGCCAATTCACGCTGAGCGTTTTCAGGCAAACCCATGTTTTCGTTGTTGATTTTTTCCATAATAAAACTATTTTTTATGTAGGCAAACTTACGATTTTTAAAACTATTATGCAAGAGTTTTTTTCTATCATTTTAGCCATTAGTTATGAGCAGTGAGCTATGGGAGATTTACAATTTACAATGAATACTCATCACTACATTACTACATTACTACATCACTATTGCTCACAACTCACAGCCCGCTGCTTACTGCAAAAAAAAATCACATCCTTTAAAACAAACATCTCTTTTATATGTTATATAGACAAAAGAGTTCAACAGCCCAAAGCCAAAAGCTAACGGCTAAAAGCCAACGGTCAAAAAATAATTGGTGGTTTGGATTACAATCACGATTCATTGCTGCGGGCGGAGTGATAAAGACTTCGCCTGCCCCACCCCAAGGATTCGGTTTGGAGTTAGGAATTAAAAGTTAAAAATCCTTAACATCATTTCTTAATATTTCACTGATTTTATGTTAAAAATTGACTTTAGACTTTTGTCTTTAGCCTAAATTACTTCTCAATTATTTTCGTGTAAGTTAATGACGATGATTACTTAAAACCTGAAAAGAACATGAAACGATGTGCTATAAGCACAATTTTATAACCTCTGCCATTAAATGGCGCATCTTTGTTTTATATTTGCAATAAATTTGAAATTATGGCAAACAACAAAGGTCAAAATCTGATTAACAAATACGTTTGGGTGATAAATACTATTTATCGTCACAAAAAGATTTCTTTCAAAGAATTAAATTCTATATGGTTAAACGACACTGACATAAGCTTCGGCATTGATATTCCCAAACGTACATTCGACAATTGGAAATATGCCATCTGGGATTTGTTCGGCATAAATATAGTCAATGAAAATCGTGGTGAATATCGTTATTATATAGAAAACGAAGAAGACATAAGTGCAAATGGTCTAAGTTCTTGGTTATACAACACTTTTAGTGTAATCAATAGTCTCACAAACTGTTATAATATCAAAGAACGCATAATTCTTGAACATATTCCGTCAGGACAAAAACATCTGCAAAACATCATTGATGCGATGAGAGAAAACAAAGTCATCAACATCAACTATCGTAGTTACAGAAAAGATGAGGAAAACGATGTTGATGTGCATGTTTATTGTATCAAGCTGTTCCGTCAACGCTGGTATATGGTCGGCAAAGCTTCCCATTCCCATCATTATGAACAAGGTCTGAGAATATATGCTTTAGACAGAATCCAGCATCTCCAAATAAAAGATGAAACCTTTAATTTTCCTAATGACTGGAACGCCGATGAATTCTTCAACGGATGTTTCGGAATCATAGCAGACCATAAAACTGACATACAGACCGTGAAATTAAAAGTATCGTCACAACAAGCCAACTACATCCGTGACCTTAAAATACATGAGTCACAGGAAGAAATAGAACGTAATGAAGAATACAGCATATTCAAATATTTCCTTCGTCCTGAATCTGATTTTCAGCAGGAATTGCTTTGGCACGGAGATGATGTTGAAGTGATTGAACCTTTATGGTTACGAAAGAAATTGTCCGAGAAAATCATACGAATGTTAAACAAATACAAATAACAATATGAAATACAATAAATTCAGTTACTTAGGCATATTGGAATTATGCAAAGAACATTTTGAAGAAATTCTTTTGAGAAAAGACATAAGTCACATTCTTGAACATCGTGATATCAGATTCATCAATCCCATGGGAAAATTTGATTACACTCAATTCGGCAATTTCTATTTTGACGAAAGAGGCGTGATGATGCTGATTACAGATGAGAGAAAATACACATCATATCACAGACCAGATATATTTACCAACAGTTTATTGTCAACAGTACCAGTGATATTTGCAGGAGTGGAAACAAGAATGAAAGACAATAGCTTGCGTAAAATCTTCACGGGAGATGTCGTTTCATATAAATGCTACACATCTTTTGTACGGTACTTCAGCGACACGGGAATTCCAGGATTAGCAGGCGACAATGCAGAAATTCTTTTTGATGAAAAAGACGATATTCATAAGGAAGGAACCGTCTTTAGCGGAATAAGCAAAAGGCTTTATGACACATTCGACATTTGGGATTTATATTGGCCAACGGAACAATTTCATCCTTACGGCATGAGACGAGAAGAAGTCATTGAGAAGGCGCAACAATCCATAAAAGAACCATCGTTTATTGACGGCAAGCCAGAGGTAAAGAAAATGAGGAAAAGGATGTATAATAAGAAAGAGGTCGAATCACAACATGTCATTAAAGATGATGATATACTAGTTAATTTCATTATAGAGCATCCCGACGATGATTTTGATGAAGGACCATGGCTTGAATTGGTTGACGATGATTTTGCCGACAACACCATTAATAAAAGGTATGACATCACTATAAAGGAAGAAGATTTCAATACAGAGAACATAAAAAAACATATAGACGAATTTTCTCTCATGGCACATAAGCATCCTGAGACCAACTACGTTTTCTGTGATTTCGTAGAAACATTAAATATTTCTAAAAATATGCGACACGAATTTGCCATGACATTCTGGGATTGCTATAAATACAACCTTAACAATGTGATACTTCCATATTGGCTCTTAATCTATCTTATTGTCGTTGACGGAATTGGGAACGATTGATTTTTTTATATTTTTTGCAAACAAATCATTAATTTAATATTTAAAGACATGAAAAGGAAAATTGATATCGGGTTAATTGGCGAGACAGCAGTAACGAATGTTATAAGATTGGTCAACATTACCAAACCTTGGGCTTAACGAAAGAAACAGTTCAACAGCCAATAGTCTTAGATCAATGGTTAAAAATCCTTAACATCATTTCTTAATATTTCAGTGATTTTACGTTAAAAATTGTTAAAACCGAAATATTTCCTTTGCAAGCTCTTGACAAAAGGAATGAGATGGTTGTAGTTTTGTAGATGAGAACACAATTTAAAAATACCAAGATATTATGAAAAACATTACAAATCACAATGGTGATATTGTCATCTATCAATCGGAAGATGGTAATACTAGAATTAACGTAAATCTTCAAGATGAAACAGTTTGGTTATCGCAACAACAATTGGTTGAACTTTACCAGACTAGTAAGTCAAATATAAGTGAACATATAAAGCATATATTTGAAGAAGGCGAATTGACTGAATCCTTAGTTGTTCGGAAATTCCGAACAACTGCAAAAGACGGAAAAAATTACTCTACGACATTCTATAATCTTGATATGATAATATCTTTAGGATATCGTATTAAATCGTCTATCGCAACAAAATTCCGTATCTGGGCGACGCAGCGTCTAAAAGAATATATGATTAAAGGTTTTACCATGGATGATGAACGTCTAAAAGGTAATGCCGGTGGAAATTATTGGAAAGAACTTATCGACAGAATCAGAGATATTCGTTCTTCTGAAAAAGTAATTTTTCGTCAGGTATTAGATCTTTATTCTACAAGCATTGACTTTCAACCTAACAGTGAAGAATCAATACTATTCTATAAGATCGTTCAAAACAAATTGCATTACGCGGTACATGGTCACACTGCCGCAGAACTCATCTTTAAACGAGCAGATTCTGACAGACCTTTTATGGGACTCACATCCTTTGCTGGTGATTTGCCTACATTCAAAGATGTCGGAATAGCCAAAAACTATCTTAATGAAAA
>JAGBVS010000141.1 GCA_017630195.1 Bacteroidales bacterium
GGAGTTGACTACAAAACAATACAGTCGTGGATGAGCATTTTAGAGACTTCATATACTGCATTCCTGCTTCAGCCATTTCATCGTAACATTAGAAAAAGACTTACAAAAACACCAAAGTTATATTTTTACGACATTGGTTTAGTATGTCATTTACTCGGCATTGAAAATGAGCAACATATTAAAAGCCACCCACTACGCGGTGCTATATTTGAGAATATGGTAGTATGTGAAATGTTAAAGAAAAGATACAATAAAGGTCTTAAAAGCAATCTGTATTTTTACAGAGATCAAACCGCTGAAGTCGATGTGATACAAGAAGAAGCCAACAAGATTAAAGCATTTGAAATAAAATCGGCAGAACGTTTTAACCAAGAATTTACTAAATCTCTGTCATACGTACAGAAATTACTCGGCGATGAAATATCTTCATCATACATAGTATATTCAGGTAATGAAGAAATGACTTTTAAAAATTTCACATTGATTAATTATCATAATATATAAAAATCATTCCACATTCACGTGTAGCTTTTTCACCTTTCAACTTACGACGCCTGAGCTTGTCGAAGGCAACATTGTCACTTCGACAGGCTCAGCGACCCTATGTCTTGAGACGCAGCAATTACATATTGTTTATTCTTTATGGTGTAATTGATACGTCTCTACGTCAATTTCTGAGACGCTTCAATGTGTGTTTATTTTCATAGGAATCATTGAAACGTCTCTACAATGCATCCACTGGGTTTTCGTTTGCTGCTTTCCATGAGCGAAGCGTAACTGTCACGATGGTTATTATCGTTATAGTCAGGACTGCGACGACATAAACCCAGACGGACATCTCGGTGCGATAGGTGAACTGCTGCATCCATCTGTCTATGATGTAATAACTTATCGGGATGGCAACAGCAGAACATATAGCCACGATGTAGAGATATTTCTTGTTGAACATCTTGATGATGCCTGCCGACGACGCTCCGTGGATACGACGTATTCCGATCTCATGGCGCTTGTACTGAGTCTCAAACAACACCAAGCCAAAGACTCCGATGATGGAGATTATTATAGAAAGAAACGAGAATATCGTAACCAAAGTAGAAAGTTTATCTTCAATCTGATATTGTATCGCCAGCTCATCATCGAAGAATTTCAGTTCGTTTTGTTCTACAGACACATAGGGAGCGAACTCAGAGATAATGTCTTTTATATATTTACTAAGTTCCTTAAAATCAGCACCTGCTGTCACACGTATGTACGCATGATTTGGATGACGCCAACCATATTGTCCGAAGACGATAAATGCAAAAGGTTCTATACCATATTGTAGCGGTTGGAAATTAAAGTTCTCACAAATTCCTACGACAGGAGTAAGTTCGTTGGTATGTGCTTTAATTTGCGTTTCCAAGTCGATGCCAAATCTGTCAGCAGCTTCTCTGTTAAATATATAAGCTCCTGTAAGTAACTGTTCATCAGACTGCATAAAGTCACGACCTTCTTCTATCTTGATTCCCATCATCTGCAAGAAATTCCATGAGACAGGATATGACATGAAATTAATAGTCTGACCCTTATAGTCTCTACCCCAACCCATATGTACGAAGTTGACGAACTCACCGTCGCCATAAGTAACATCTATGATATTAGGATTTTGTTTGAGTCTGTCTGTCAGAGCGTCACGTTTAGTATAGTCCATTTCTATTGTTGTTCCAAGTGCAGAATGAGGCACTTCAATGGTATATAACATTTCCTTGTCAAATCCCATCTCGTATTTAAGCATATGTTTGTGTTGTTTTTGGATGAATAATGAACATATTATCAATGAGATGGAAATTACATATTGGATTCCGACTAAAGTATAACGCAAAACCTTTCCTGATTTTGAGGCATGGAATGAACCTTTCATTACCAATGCTGGATTGAATTTCGTGATATAAAAGGCTGGATACAGACTCACAATCGCAGCAAATGCCATCAGGAAAAGAATCATCGAAAGTGCCAACTCCCAGTTTTCTCTTAATGAAACAGAACAGGATATATATTCACTTAAAGGAGTTTGCGCAAAAGCAAAGACTAAAAACATCGCACCCAATATTGACAATAATATCAAACCCAATGTTTCAAACATAATGTTAAAACGTAATTTTGATGTCGGTGCTCCGAATACCTTGTAAGTGTTGATTGCTTTAATTCGTGTCGGTATCAATGCGAAGAAGAAATTGATGAAGTTAATGAAAGATATGATGAGAATAAGAAATGCTATCACCATCAAAGTACGAGTCGTTGAGCGACTTCCCTTAAAACCCGACGAACTAATATCTTCAGCAAAATAAAGTTCTGACAAAGGATTAAGACGAGGTGTGACACGTTCTATATACCATTGCATCTCTTCTTCAGAATAACCTACTTTTCTTAATGATTCATCAAATTGGCTTATCATTTTCTTCGTCACTTCATCTGGACACATGCCATCTTTTAATCTTACATAGAAAGAATAACCCCAATTGCTATTTGGTGCTTCATCCTGAGGTTCCATACAAGCCCATCCTTCGCATACTGCAATATTACTCGGTTTCGGAAAGTTTTTAAATACGCCTACAATTTTATGAGTCTGATCTGTAGCGAGGCCACGACCCAAATTCAAGATATCACCGACTTTAAGACCGAATTTCATTGCCACTTCTTCAGAGATGATAAAGTCACCTTCGGATAGGAAGTCATCCAAACCACCTTCAATAAATTCAAAAGGAAATACTTCAAGACCTTCACGCTCAGCCTGCGACAACTTTATCCTGATATTATCGATGGTTTGATTACGTTTTATGGAATAATCGTATGTCAGATACTCTTCAGGGACAGGATAAGTTATTATGGTTCCTGCTGCTTCTATCTCAGGAACCGAACTACATAATTCATCAGGAGTCTGTCTGTTCCAATATTCTGACCATCTGCCTTCTTCATACCAATCTGGCAATTCCATTCTATAAATGTTTTCCGAATTTGGTATCACCTTGTTAAATGACAGGTCATGATTCACCTGAACCAAAATAAGATAAATTGCCGCAAATGCCACCGCCATGCCTACGACATTCAACAATGACGATGTCGTATATCTGCGTAATAATGTGATGAAATTTTTGATGTACATACTTTTTTTATTTTTAATGTCAACGGACAACAGTCAACAGACAACAGACTTTGTCCAATATTTTTTTATTCAATTTTTGTCATGCCAAATATATACCATAATTTGATATTATTAGTTATCAAGCATTTAAAATTCCATCTTTAAAATCAGTGTAAAAATAATAGACAGTTGATGTAAAACA
>JAGBVS010000142.1 GCA_017630195.1 Bacteroidales bacterium
TGAGACTGAAGCGTTAAGAACAAAAAGCTGTCTGAGCGCAGCGAGTTCTTTTTGTTTAGCGAAAGAATCATAATTTTAGCGTATTTATCCGCAGCGGCGAGCTTTTTCTGTTTCTCTTTTTTGCGGGAAAAAAGAGAAAGGAGATTTTTAAAGTCAACAAGACTACAAGACCACAAGACTACAAGTTTTAGTTAGGAGTTAGGAATGAAATATAATTCCTAAAATCCTTAGTTCCTGAATTCCTAAATTGCGGCGAGCTTTTACTGTTTCTCTTTTATGCGGGAAAAAAGAGAAAGGAAATAAATTATTATGGAATTCCTTCTTCAATTGTTGTTTTAATCTTATTTATTTCCTTGATTAACTGCGATTTTGTTGGAAGATATAATTATTCGTTTGATTTGTATTGATTCCAGTTCAATTGCGAACGCAGTGTGTTCGCAATTGGGTAAATTCTATAAAATTGTCGGCTTTGCTCCAACGTCCTAACAGAGAATCCGCTGATTTATAAATCGGGGATGTTCTAATTTTTTTATTTTAATAATTTTCTGTTGACTGTATTTTCTAATATTGCCATCTGTTGAATTGCTACATTGTTTAATTCTTTCAATCGTTCCGGTTGTGATAATCCTTTGTTAATTAATACTGAATTAAGACTTTCCATATTAGACAAGCATATAAGTTGATTTATAGAAGCATAATCGCGAATGTTGCTGAGGTGAAACCCATGAAGCAAACTCAAATGCGATATCTTTATGTGCGTAGGTTCCGCCATAACGTCCAGATTTAGCTATTATGCCAACAGCATTAGTTTTTTCAATCCATTGTTTTACAGAAAGAACAAAACGATTAACTCCTGCCGAATTTTTAATTCCCTCGAATTCGGGGGAATTAAAATCGGGATTATATATTTCTTCCCAAATACCTAAAAACTCTATAGTGTTTTTATTTCTCAACCATTTTTCAATCAGAGCTAATCCATTGTCAATACCTTTTACCATATCAGTCAAAGAGATGTAGTCTTTTCCTTCAATATTTATGATTGTTATTTCAGTTTCATTGACTATAATTTTTGCCATAAAATTTCGGTTTTTGTTTAATCTAATTTAGTTATTTAAAAATAAGGTTTCAGCGACAAAATTAAGGTATATAAACCATTCACTCCAAATTATTTCAGTTAATATTCATTAACATATAGCATTTTATATCAATATGATAGAATTATTAACGTTTTTAGTTAATGAATTTTAAGATTGTAGTCTTCAGCTGTCAACAGACAACGGACAACAGTCAACAGACTTTCTCCACGGAGCCTGAGCCTGTCGAAGGCAATTCCTCTGCGTCTTTGCGAGAGGATTTTAAAGTCAACAAGACTACAAGACCACAAGTCAACAAGTTTTAGTTAGGAATGAAATTTAATTTCCTTAGTTCCTTAATTCCTCAGTTCCTCAATTCCTGAAATCCAATATTGTTTAAGAACTTTTAAGATTACATATTAATTATCCGTCGTAAGAGTGACATTTTTTTTTACTTTTGTGAAATGTTAAAATCTATTAACATTTAATACTTATTTGTTATAAAATGGCAGTAAAGAAATCTGAATTATATAGCACTTTATGGAAATGCTGCGATGAGCTTCGTGGCGGTATGGATGCAAGTCAATATAAAGATTATGTATTGGTAATTCTTTTCGTGAAATATATAAGCGACAAAAGTCGCAGCGATTGGTCTTTTGATATTGATATTCCAGATGGTTGTCATTTTGAGGATTTTATCGCTTTAAAAGGTAATCCTCATATTGGCGAAGAGATGAACAAAAAGATGTCCGCTCTTGCAGAGGCTAATCAACTTGATGGCATTTTCCTGGCTGATTTCGATGATGAGTCAAAATTAGGCAAAGGCAAAGATAAAGTCGATACTCTCAGCAATCTTATTGCCGTCTTCCAAAATGAAAACCTCGACTTCAGTAAGAACCGTGCAGCTGACGACGATCTTATCGGCGACGCTTACGAATATCTGATGAAAAACTTCGCCACAGAAAGCGGCAAGAGTAAAGGTCAATTTTATACTCCGGCCGAAGTTAGTCGCGTGATGGCTAAAGTCATTAGATTAGGTAATGCTAAAAATGGTAAGAAAACCACTATCTATGACCCGACTTGTGGTTCTGGTTCTTTGCTGTTACGTGCTATGTATGAAACACCTGATGGCGCAACAGTGTATGGTCAGGAGAAAGATAACGCTACTGTTGGTCTGGCAAAAATGAATATGATTCTACATAATGAGACTTATGCCGACATAAAACAAGGCGACACTATCAATGACCCTCAGTTTAAAGAGAATGACCAGCTTAAAACATTCGACTATATCGTCGCAAATCCTCCATTCTCAACAAAATCTTGGTTAAAAAGCGCAAAGTCAGAAGATGAATATCAACGTTGGGGTGAAGGTATCAAAATTGGCGTTCCTCCAGAAAAGAATGGCGATTATGCTTTCCTATTGCATATAGTGCGCTCATTGAAACAGACTGGTTGCGCTGCTTGTATCTTGCCTCACGGCGTCTTGTTCCGTGGAAATGCTGAAGCACAAATTCGCAAATATCTCGTAGCAGAGAAACAATATATTAAAGGTATTATTGGTCTGCCAGCAAACTTGTTCTTCGGTACAGGTATTCCGGCATGTATCATTATCATTGAGAAATCTGAAGCTCATAACCGTAAGGGTGTCTTTATGATTGACGCAAAGAATGGCTTCACTAAAGACGGTGCAAAGAACCGCTTGCGTGAACAGGATATCCGTCGCATCGTGGATGTGTGGCACGCCCAACGTGATGTGCCTCATTTCGCTCGCTTCGTCCCAATGGAAGAGATTGCTAAAAATGACTATAACCTCAACATCCCTCGTTATGTCTCTGCTCCTGATACAGAGATTTTACAGGATATCGACGCTCATCTCAACGGTGGTCTTCCTAAACACGATATCGACCAGCTTAACGATTATTGGAACGTTTGCCCTTCATTGCGCACAGATCTTTTCTGCGAACACCCAACACGCAAGAACTACTATTCTATAAACTGCAAGCAGGAAGAAGTGCGTGACACCGTTGCCGCTAACGCTGACTTCTGCAGACAAGGCGAGGTGTTCAAGAAGAGTTTTAAAGAGTGGTGCGACAAACATAGCAAACAGTTGTACGAATTGTCTCAATCTTTCGCGCCTAAAGTGCTTATCGAAAATCTTGCCAATTCCCTGCTGGAAATATTTAGTTCTGATAAATCTCTTGTTGACGCATACGATGTTTATGATTGTCTTATGAACTATTGGGGAGAGACTATGCAAGACGATTGCTATATGATTTCATCTGGCGGTTGGGAAGTGCAACTCTATACTCCACAGCCTGCGTCTAAGAAAGGTGACAAGAAAGAGAAGAAAGCAGCAACGCCAGAAGATGTGACTTGCGACTTGCTTCCAGTTAATATTGTTATTGATGAATATTTTGCCGAGAAACGTAATCTGATTACTGCAGCAGAAGAATTGCTCGCACAGAATGAAGCCTCGCTTGCTGAACTTATTGAAGAGCAAAGCGATAACTATCTTGATGAAGACAACTTTGTTGACGGTAAAATTTCTGATACTAATGTGAAGAAACGCATGAAGGTTCTTGACAAGAAATCTGATGCAGAAGAGATAGCTGTATTGCAGAAATATCTCGACCTCAAAGGCGACATCTCACTTAACAAAAAACTTATAAAAGACCGTAAATATGAATTGCTGACTGCGCTTATGGTTAAATATGCAGCACTCTCCGAAGATGACATAAAGAGACTTGTGATAGAGAAGAAATGGTTTGCTTCATTATCTGCACGTCTCGATGCAGAGATGCAACGCATAAGCCAGCAGTTGACATCTAAAGTTTCTGCACTTGCCGAACGATATGCACAGACACTTCATGAGATTGATGCAGAGATAAGCGACTTGGAAGCTAAAGTTGCTGAGCATTTAAAAATGATGGGATATTAAAATTAGGATGTTATGAAGAAGAATTTGAGTATAATATTATCATCAATTGCAATTGTTGGCGTTATTACGCTTGCAATGATAATGATTTTTAAAGATATAACTCTCTCGAATATCTCATTAGAAAGCTTTATTAGTATTATTGCTACTTTAATAGGAATCTTAGTAACATTTGTTGTAGCATGGCAAATTATTAATGGTTTGGAAATTAAAAGCAAACTTGCTGAAATAGACTGTTTAAAGAAACAAGTTGAAGAACAAAACATAACTATTGAGAATTTAAGCAATAAAACACTTCATCACATATCATTAACGATGGCGCATGACACACTGGAACATGATGAAGCAGAAGAAGCATTCCGTTATTGTCTTACATCTTTAGTTAGCACAATGAAACTTGGTACTCCTATCAATATTGAAAAAACATTAGAATTGCTCAACGAATGTACAAAGCATTTTAGAAATGAATGTAGAGTTGGAAAAGAATTTTACGATGAGACTTTAAAATTAGATAAAGAGATAAGATTGTTGTATAATTACGATTTTATTCGTACGCAATATGAACCGCTGATTGAATTATATATACAGAAGGTGAAATGGAAATAAGGATTTTAACAAATGCTAATTAAGTAAGAGAAATAATATGGAAATAATAAGTCTTATAATATCAATTCTTACAGCTATTGGAGGTATATTTATGTTTTGTCGTTATGACAGAAAGATTAAAGAGCAAACAAAACAGATAAATGACTTTACTCTAAAGCAGCAGAAGGAAGATGAAGAATTAAAAAGAAAAGCAGATTTGTATGCATCTTTGAAACTTGAAGGGAATTTGGGAGCGGCTAAAATAATTATAACAAATAAAGGTAAATCTGTTGCCAGAAACATTTTTATTGTCAGAACTGATAATAAAAAATTATATATAAACGAACCTAGCGTACTACCATATGAATTTTTATATCCTAATGAGGACTTTCCGATAGAAGTTGCAATTAATGATTTTGAAGTTAATAAACTGAATTTGACTATTGTGTGGGATGATGATTTTGCAAAAGGAAACCAAAAGGATTGTATTTTAACAATAATGCAGTAACTATGGCGAACAACAACAACCTACCACAAGGATATAAGCAGACCGAGTTAGGGATAATACCCGAAGATTGGGAGGTAAAGCAGATTTCTGATTTTACCTCTGTGGTTACTGGTGGTACTCCAAGTACTCAACACGCTGAATATTGGGGCGGGGATATTCGTTGGATGAACTCTGGCGAATTAAACCTTAAATTTGTTTATGATGTTGAGGGTAGAATTACCGAGGAAGGTCTTAATAATTCTAGTACTCACATCATTCCTGCTAAATGTGTATTAGTGGGATTGGCGGGGCAAGGAAAAACACGAGGCACAGCGGCCTACAATTTAGTATCGCTGTGTACGAACCAATCTATTGCGGCATTTTTACCAACTGATACACATTCATCACTGTATCTATACTATGTCATAGATAGTTTATATGATTATCTGCGCCTATTGTCATCGGGTGATGGTGGACGAGGAGGTCTCAATAAACAAATATTAAGTTCGCTTAACATCGTTCTCCCTCCACTTCCAGAGCAAAAAGCAATTGCTGAAGCATTGAGTGATGTTGATGATTTGATAACAGCGTTGGATAAGAAAATCGCTAAAAAACGTCTTGTCAAACAAGGCGCAATGCAAGAACTTCTCACTGGCAAAAAACGTCTCCCAGGATTTAAAGAGGAATGGGAGGAGAAGAAAGTGAAGGATATTTTCAAGGTTACTAGAGGATATGTTTTATCAACCAATAAAACGGTAGAAAGACCTGATGGATATTACAAGTATCCTGTTTATTCTTCACAAACACAAAATAACGGCATTATGGGATATTATTCAGAGTATCTATTTAATGATGCTATTACTTGGACTACCGATGGCGCTAACGCCGGAGAAGTGAATTTGCGTAGGGGCAAATTTTATTGCACAAATGTCTGTGGAGTATTAATTAATGAAGAAGGATATAGTAATGATTGTATTGCGTCCATTATAAATATGGTTGCAAAATCTTATGTTTCGTATATTGGAAATCCCAAATTAATGAACAATGTAATGGCTGAAATAAATATCTGTATTCCATCATCAATAGAAGAGCAACAAGCAATTGCTACTATATTGAGTGATATGGATAAGGAGATTGCCGACCTTGAAGCCCAGCGCGACAAGTACCTCCTCCTAAAATCGGGTATGATGCAAAAACTCCTAACCGGACAAATAAGATTAAAAACAGAATAAGATATGGCAGAAGATAGTATAGAAGAAAAGATAAAAGAATGCAATGAAATATTTTCCCGTATGGAAAAAAGAGAAGAAAAAGCGAATGATGAAGTAGTGAAATATTTTGACAGAATACATGATAAGCTTTTTTCATATCATCTGTTTTTTCTTGCTGGATATATATCGCTTATTGCAATTCCATCAATCAGAATTTCTGTATGGTGGTTGATAATACCAGTTTTCTGTGTTGCAAGGTTAATATGTATTGATTGGAGCATGATGAATATTAACAGAAAACTCGCACACATAACAAATCTTAATCCAAACCAGATAAGAGAATTGAGTAAAAAACAGAACTCAATAACCTTAAATTCATTAGAAGTAATTTTAGAATCAATACTGACAACTGGAGGATTTATCTGGGCACTAATATAAACAAGAACAAACTTATGGACACAAACATCGGGGCAATAGAGCGTGTTACGCAAAACAGATTGATAGGTCTTTTCAAAAACGTCTTGAAATATTCCTATCTCGGAAACTGGGAAAATCGTGAGGGTAATAGCAATGTAGAGGAAGACCTTTTAACAAAATATCTTTCTCGTCGTGCTTACACCGACAAGGAGATTCGCAGTGCAATAATCAAACTTAAGCAGGCTGCTAATTCACTCGGAAACGGTTTGTATAATGCCAACAAGGAAGTCTATACATTGTTGCGTTATGGCGTTAACGTACAGGCAGAAGTGTCCGAAAAGAAAAAGATGGTACATCTCATAGATTGGGCAAATCCAATGGAAAATGATTTCCAGATTGCAGAAGAAGTGACAATAAATGGCGCAAGCGACCGCCGCCCCGATTTGGTCGTTTATGTCAATGGCATCGCTCTCGCAGTAATAGAACTCAAACGTAGTACAGTGTCCGCACACGAGGGTATTCGTCAGAATATCCGTAACCAACAAGATGGTTACATACCAAAATTCTTCACTACAATACAACTGCTTTTCGCAGGCAACGATACAGAAGGTCTGCATTATGGCGTAATCAAGACTCCGGAAAAATTCTGGCTTCGCTGGAAAGAACCTTGCGGAGAACCTTGTCCTTCATCACGATTTACACCAGAAGAATATCCAAACGAATTAGAACGTAGTGCATTGCAGTTTTTTGATCCAGTAAGGTTATTAGATTATATCCACAACTTCCTCGTCTTTGATGGCGGCATCAAAAAGGCAGCTCGTCCAAACCAATATTTCGCTGTCAAGCAAGCGCAACAAAGAGTGCGCGATAAAGATAATGGTATCATCTGGCATTCCCAAGGTTCAGGCAAATCATTGACAATGGTCTGGCTGGCACAATGGATTCGTGAAAATATAGAAGACTCTCGCGTTGTAATCATCACCGATAGAGATGAATTGGACAAACAGATAGAAAGCGGATTCAAGAGTACTGGAGAACAAATAAAAAGAGCCAAGAGCGGAAGTAAACTAATTGAGATGCTCAATGCCGCTGACCCTTGGTTGATTTGTACGCTGATACATAAATTCGGAAATAGAAACGACAACGAAGCAATTTCGGTAGGAGATAAGAAGGCGACAAAATCTCTTGATTTATATCTTGAAGAATTGTCAAAATCGCTTCCCGCAGATTTTAAGGCAAAAGGAAATATCTATGTGTTTATTGACGAGTGTCACCGCACACAAGGCGGTATGCTGCACGAGGCAATGAAACATATTATGGGTGAGGATGTAATGCTGATAGGTTTTACAGGAACACCATTGTTACGAAAGGATAAAAAGAAATCTGTAGAAACATTCGGCAGATGGATTCATAGTTATAGATTCAATGAAGCGGTAGATGACGGCGTCATCCTCGATTTACGTTACGAAGCACGCAATGTGGATCAATATCTAGGCAAACATGATAAGATTGATGAATGGTTTGAAACAAAGACAAAAGGTCTGAGTTTCGTAGCACGTGCTGCATTGAAGGAACGCTGGGCAAGGATGGAGAAACTGTTTAGCAGCAAGGAACGTATTGATCGTATTGTGGCAGACATTTGTCAGGATATGAATACCAAACGAGCTTTGTCGGCAGGATATGGCAATGCGATGCTCGTCGCAGATAGCATATACCAAGCATGTCGATATTGGGATGTCTTCCAATCTACAGAACTTAAAGGACATTGTGCTGTTGTTACAAGTTATGTGGCAGACAGCTCATCTGTCAAAGATGAATATCAAGGCGATGGTGAGACAGAAGATTTGACGAAATATGAATTGTACCAGAAAATGATTGGCGACAAGACTTCAGAACAATTTGAAGCATGGGCAAAACAAGAGTTTATCGACAATCCTGGTAATATGAAACTTTTGATAGTCGTTGATAAATTGCTCACAGGTTTTGATGCTCCATCTGCGACATATCTATACATTGACAAGAAAATGCGCGACCATAATCTGTTCCAGGCAATTTGCCGTGTTAATCGTGTGGATAGCGAAGAGAAAGATTATGGTTATATAATTGACTATCAAGATTTGTTTGGAGCAGTCAAGGATGCTATTGATGTTTATACTACAGGTGCTTTTGAAGGTTATGATGAGGAAGACATCAAAGATTTGCTGACAACACGTATTGTCGAAGCTCGTAAGGCATTGGAAGAAGCATTGCAAGCAGTACACACAATGTGTGAAGTTATTCATCCTCAGACACGAGAAGGATATTTTGCATATTTCGTTTATGCAGAAACAACTCCAGTTGATGAACAACAAAAAGAAAGTGAAGCAAATGCCAATAAGCGTGAAACGTTTTATAAATTAGTCAACAACTTGGTTCGTAAATATATTGATTTGGCAAATGAGATGGAAAGTGCAGGTTACACTGCGGAAGAAGCTGCCGAAATCAAGAAGCAAGTCGATTATTACAACGACATAAAAGACGAGATAAAACTCAAGAGCGGTGATGCTCTCGATTTAAAATACTATGACCCTGCAATGCGTCAGTTGATAGACAATTATGTTAGGGCAGAAGACAGTGAGAAATTAGTCGATTTGGCAGACATATCATTCCTTGAAATACTTGATATTGACAAAGACAAGGCTATAGAATCGTTACCTAATAATATCAAGAACAACGAGCGTTCGGTAGCAGAATTGTTGGCAGCGAATATGCGTAAGATGATAATCAGCGAGCGACCTAACAATCCTGCATATTTCGACAAGATGTCAGATATTCTTAATAAGTTATTGCAAGAACAAAAAGATGGCAAGATGCAATACAAAGAACTGATAGAAAAACTTATTGAGAAATTGAAAGAATCACGTTCCGCCTCGAAGACAAAATATCCGAAGTCAATAGATACTAAAGGCAAGCAAGCTTTATACGATAATTTATGCTCAGATGAAGAGTTGGCACTTCGTGTTCATGAAGTTGTGAAATCCAATGCACGTGACGGATTTAGAGATATGGATGGCAGTGGATTGCGCAAGATGAAGGCATTGCGTAAAGCTGTGGAAAACGTATTAACTGATACGGATTCTGAGAAAATAGATGATATAATGCAGATTATAATAGCCCAAAAAGAATATTGATGAAGAAGATTGCTGTTGCAGACATATTAGCGGAAGTTGAGTGGAAAGAGATTAAGAACGTTCATCTTACAATCTATCCACCAGATGCTCGTGTACATGTGTCTGCACCGGTGAATATGACAGAAGAATCAATAAGACTCTTTCTTATTACGAAATTACCTTGGATAAAGCAAAGAGTGTCGCAAGTACTTGAGCAGAACCGTCAGTCGCCACGCACATATGTGTCGGGAGAAAACCATTATTTCAAAGGACGTCGCTATCGTTTGAAGGTAGTTAATCATACTGCGGCTGCTAAAGTTGAGCTTCAAGGAAATGAATTCATAGTCATGTACGTTCGTGAAAAAGCGACAGAAGCGCGTAGGGCAGAAGTGCTTAAAGAATGGTACCGTGCAGAATTTAAAGCGATACTTCCGTCACTAGTTACAAAATGGGAAGCGATACTTGGTGTTAAAGCCAATAAGTGGGATGTGAAGCAGATGAAAACATTATGGGGAAGTTGCAACCACCGAACAAGAAATATAATCTTCAACTTAGAACTAATAAAGAAACCTTTACATTGTATTGAATATATTGTTGTACACGAATTGTTACATATCAAAGTACGACTACACAATGAAGAGTACACTGCATTGCTGAACCGACACTTCCCAAACTGGAAACAATTGAAAGACGAATTAAACGAATTCATTGTCTGACGCCAATCACTCTAATTCCACGCAAAAAAAATCTTTCGCCATTTGTCCTTCGTCTTTCGCCTTTTCTTATATTTGCTTCATAAATTCATCATCATGAAAGAAGCCGGTTTCGTTTATATTCTGACAAATCCTAGTTTTAAAGAAGACTGGGTTAAGATTGGTAAAAGTTCTCGTCCAGTGGATGTGCGCTCGAAAGAGTTGGATAACACTGCTGTGCCATTGCCATTTGAGATATATGCAACACTCAAGACTGTTAAGTATGAACAAGTTGAGAAACTGATTCATAAGACAATAGACCGTCTCACAGATTTGCGTATCCGTCAGAATAGAGAGTTTTTCAACGTCTCTCCAGCCAAGGCTCTTGATATTTTAAAAGATATTTCCACAACTTTAGACGATGCTGAAATTGATGAGGTGTATCTCGGTGAGGCTCGCTTCAAGAGAAACATCGATGGGGAAGAAGTCACCGAGAAAAAACGTCCACGTTTCAAGTTCAGCATGGTTAACATCCCAATCGGAGCAACTCTCACTTTCGTTCCAACTGGCATCACGGTCAAAGTAGCAGATGATGATAAAATAGAATATGAAGGAAGACTCTACAAACTCTCACCATTCGTAGGAACCTTCATGCCAGAAGACAAGCGCAACATGTCAGGAGCATATCAAGGTGCAAAATACTTCACCTACCAAGGCGAAATCTTAGATGATATAAGAACAAGACTAGAAGAAGTATAAAATTCCGAGCTCTGAGTTGTCAACAGACAACGGACAACAGTCAACAGACTTTAGAATTAAATCGAATCGTTGTTCTTGGCATTAACTCCTGCCGCCTCGGAGAAATCGCGTCAAGAAATTATGAGTCTGAAGCGTTAAGAACAAAAAGCTGTTTGAGCGCAGCGAGTTCTTTTTGTTTAGCGAAAGAATCATAATTTTAGCGTATTTATCCGCAGCGGCGAGCTTTTTCTGTTTCTCTTTTTTGCGGTAAAAA